>JAXJTA010000057.1:0-2537 GCA_036309825.1 Eubacterium sp.
ATCGTCATCGGCAAGGATACACGCCGTTCCAGCTATATGTTCGAGTACGCACTGGCAGCGGGCCTTACGGCAAGCGGTGCGGATGCTTATCTGCTTCATGTAACGACGACACCGAGCGTTTCCTATGTAGTACGTACGGAGAAGTTTGACTGCGGAATCATGATCTCCGCGAGCCACAACCCGTATAATGATAACGGAATCAAGATCATCGCAGGCTCCGGCAAGAAGATGGATGCAGAAGTGGAACTTGCGATCGAGGAATACATCGATAACGGGACTCCGGAGATCCCGTACGCAACCGGGGAAAATATCGGAAGAACCGTTGATTTCGCGGCCGGAAGAAACCGGTACATCGGTCATCTCATCTCGATCCCGACCCGCTCCTTTAAGGGCTACAAGATCGCCCTTGACTGCTCGAACGGAAGCGCCTCCGCCATCGCCAAGAGTGTTTTTGACGCGCTCGGCGCGGAGACCTATGTGATCCACAACGAGCCGAACGGACTGAATATCAACCTGAACTGCGGATCGACGCATATCGAGTCGCTCTGTGCCTACGTGAAGGAAAATCATTGCGATGCCGGCTTCGCTTACGACGGCGATGCGGACCGCTGCCTGGCTGTCGACGAGAACGGCAATCTGATCGACGGCGATCAGATCATGTTCGTCTGCGGTAAATACCGCGATGAGTGCGGAAAGCTGGCGGATCATACGATCGTCTCGACCGTTATGTCCAACCTCGGCCTGAAGAAAGCCTGTGAAGCGGCGGGAATGAAGACCGTCCAGACCGATGTCGGCGACAAGTATGTATTCGAGAACATGATGCAGAATGGTTATGATCTGGGCGGTGAGCAATCCGGCCACATCATCTTCATGAAGCATGCCATGACGGGAGACGGTATTCTCACATCGCTGATGCTCATGGGCGTTATGATCGAGAAGAAACGCTCCCTCGGCAGTCTGGCAGGTGAGATGACGGTCTATCCGCAGGTTTTGAAAAACGTCCGTGTCGCTGACAAGAAGGCGGCACAGGCAAATGAAAAAGTGCAGGCAGCCGTTGCGAAAGCCGCGGAAGCGCTCGGCGACGACGGAAGGATCCTCGTTCGCGAGAGCGGTACCGAACCGCTGATCCGCGTTATGGTGGAAGCGGCAACGAAGGAAGTCTGTGACCGTTTTGTCGATGATGTGATCAGCGTGATCAAAGAGGAAGGATTAGCGATCGAGTGAAATACAGAAAAACATGCAGAGCGGCAATGCTTGCTGCTCTGATTTTCGTGTCAGCCTGCTGCCTTTCGGCATGCGGTGAGAAAGAACCGGATGCCTACACGACCGGAATCGAAGCGCTCGAAGGCGGCGATTATGTGACGGCGGAAACCGCTTTTCAGCAGGCGGTCCACAATGACGGACGTGTCGTGGAGGGTTACCGCGGACTGGGCATTACCTACCTGAAGGAAGGAAAATATCAGGAGGCGATCTCGATGCTCTCCGAGTGTCTGGACAGCATCCGTTCGCCGAAGCTCAACCGGGATTTCGAGGAAGACGTTCTTTACTATCAGGCACAGGCTTATGTGGGCAATAACCAGAGTGACAAGGCTCTGACGATCTACAGTAATCTGATCGATGGGAATAACGCGGGGCGTGCGTACCTGCTGCGAGGCAAGATCTACGCCGCCGACGGAAAGTTCGGCCAGGCCGGTCAGGACTTCCGCAGAGCGGTCACCCGTGATCCGTCTTATGAAAATTATCTGCAGATCTATGATGTGTACGTGGCGAACAACCGGCAGGCGGACGGGGCAGCTTTCCTGAAGGAAGCGCTGGATAATTCGCCGAAAAATTCCGATGATTATTATCAGCTGGGCAGGATCTGCTATGATCTGCAGGACTACGAGAAGGCGATCAGTTACCTGAACAAGGCTACGAACGCGAACGTGGAAGGCGCCTTTGCCCTTCTGGGAAAAACGTATCTCTCCTCGGGTGATGTTGACGGCGCGAGAAAAGTCTACGAGAAATGTATCAAGAAGGGAGCGGATCCCGCGGTCGGCTATAACGGTCTGGCCATCTGTGACATTGTGGAAGGAAAGCTGGATTCGGCGCTTTCCAACATCGAACAGGGACTGGCCGTGGAAAACTGCACGGTACAGGAGGAACTTCTGTTCAATCAGATCGTCGTCTATGAAAAACAGCTGGATTTTTACGGCGCTTACCGGGCCATGGTCACCTTCATGGAACAGTATCCGGGCAACGAAAAGGCGGCCAGAGAATTTGTTTTTCTGAAGAGCCGCACAGGTAACGCAGATCCCGGTGTGATCGCGACGCCGACACCGACACCGACACCTGAACCAACGCCGACACCGACGCCCGAACCGACACCGGAGGTGACCGAAGACGCGGGTGATACCGCAGACGGAAGTGAACAGGCGGAAGGCAGCGATGCGGCAGCGGAAGGTGAGTCAGAGGGCGATGCGGCAGAAGATTCCGGGGAATCCACGGAGGATGGTTCCGGGGAATCCATGGATGACGGGTCCGCGGACGAATACAGC
>JAXJTA010000058.1:0-2744 GCA_036309825.1 Eubacterium sp.
ATATATAGTAGACATTCAATCCGTTGCCGAGCATCGTCTCCAGATTGCCCTGACCCTTCGCAAACAGAATATCCGCCTTTTCGAAGGCATCCAGCGTCTCCTCGGAAACCCGCACGAGACTGTTGCCGGCAATATTGTCACCGTTCTCAATGATTTTGGCGATCTTCGTGAGACCGACCTGCTCCGCGTCCTCCAGCAGCACATCGTTGACAACCGGGAAGCCGCGCACCACCGATGTGACTTCGATCTGCGGGTACAACTCACGCACGGTCTCGATCAGGATCTTATCCAGTACGATCTCTCCGCAGTTATCATGGAGAAAAACCAGGCTTCCGGCCTTTTCCAGATCGGCTTTCATCGATGTGATGACTGCCTCATCGACCGCAAGATCCGCTGCTCCGGACAGAAATTCCTTCAGCTTCTCCGCATTGACATTTTCCAGCACCGCAAAATCGATATAATTGCCGATCATGCTGTACTGAAGCGCTCTGGTCAGCGGGTCCGCCGCTCCGTGCACATCCCGGAGGATCTCCTCTTCATACCCAAGAAGAAGATCATTAAAATATTTCTTCGTTTCGGAATAATCGATCTTTTCTCCGAATACCTCTTCCTGGATATCGTAGATCCGCGCGGCATAGACAGGCGCGCTCTCTTCCGGCTTCACCTCACTCATCATTTTCATCAGCCGCTGCATGTAGAGCACACGTTTTTCCTCCAGAACAGTCTCCGGTATATTCCCGATCTGCGCATCCATCAGACATTTGAGGCAGACTGACCGGCGTCCCGTTCCGCAAGATGCATATTTTTCTCTGTTCATTATTCTTCTAATTCCTTTCCCCGTTCAGACCTGTAAGGACCCGCCTGTATTCTACCATCACGGGCCACTGTTAAGCAATCGTAAAAACGCATGACAAAAATCACATCACTCGCCGCAAAGAGGAAAAATTCACGTTACATTTATGTGGTTTTGTGTTAGAATCAGTTTAATAAAGTGGAAATACCGAAGGGATTCCACGTGAATTTATGTTGAGTCATTCGATGCCGGTCAATACGGCGTTCCGATATGAAAGAAGGTTATCATGAAAATCCGTTTTATCCGCAACTGTACCATGATCATTGAATACGGCGGCAAGAAGTTCCTTGTGGATCCGATGTTCCGCGCGAAGGGTGCCGTAGAGAAACTGGGTCCGACACTCTATCCGGAAAAACCGCCGCTCACCGATCTTCCGGTTGCGCCGGAGGAGATCATGAACGGCGTCGACGCGGTTCTGCTGACACACCTGCATCCCGGTCATTTCGACCAGGCAGCCGGCAAGCTGATTCCGCAGACGATTCCTTTCTACGTACAGAATCTGAACGATAAAGATTACGTACGCGCTTTCGGCGCAAGCAAAAACCAGACGATCAACATGACGATGTGGACGCATCTCGAGGATATCGATATCATCCGGATCGAAGGCCGCCACGGTACCGGTAAGATCATGCACGTCATCAATACGATGCAGAATTCAAGCGGAATCGTGCTTCGCAAAAAAGGTGAGAAGACGATCTACATCACCGGTGATACCATCTGGTACCCGGGAATGTTTGACGGTCTCGGTTATAAACCGGATCTCATTATCGCCTACCTCGGCGCCTCTGTCGGCGAGGGAATGCGCCTGACCATGGATACCGATGATCTGGATGAGCTGCAAAAAGCGGCTCCGAAAGCAAAGATCATGTGCGTTCATATGGACACCTTTGAAAACCAGACCCTGTCACGAAACGAAGTTCGCAGCTTTGCTGAACAGAATGGCTTTGCCGACAGGCTTATCATCCCCGAAAACGGCGAGACCGTGGATCTTTGATCCACGGTCTCTTCTTTATTTCCTGCATCAATCATTTGCTTTGCACGCATCTTTTGTATCGGTCTCGGCCGATGACACTTCCTACAGTTTCCACACTTCCCGATTGGTCGACGATACGGAGATCGCCCCCGCGTCCAGCGCATTTACGATATCTTCCCTGTCGGAGATCAAGCCCCCGGCAATGATCGGAAGTCTCGTGCTGCCTGCGATCTTCCGGATGATCTTCGGCATCAGACCGGGAAGGACTTCCACCGCATCGGGACGCGCCGTTCGCACTTCGCGCTCCAGATTCCGGATCGCCATCGAGTCCAGCAGAAAAATTCGAAGGATCGACTGCAGGCCGCACTTCGCCGCCTCCGCGATCAGAGCCGGTTTCGTGGAAATGATCCCGTCCGCCTCTGTATATTCCGCAATAAAGCGCACAGCCGCCTCGCGTGCCGAAAGGCCCGCGATCAGATCTACGTGGACATAGGCTTTTTTGCCTGCAATTTTGATCTTCCGCACGATATCCACAACGGTGCAGGCATCTCCGTACAATACAAAGACCGCCTTGACCTCTTCGATCCCGCAGCATTCCGCAAGTCCGTCATCATCCTTGACCGCCGCGATCACCGGATTTTCTTCGAGCACTTCCCTGAGTTCATTCATCCGTTTTTGTCCTCCGGATCCAGTATACCACAGCTCATATCACTGTGCCAAAACAGTATGCCATCCTCGATATCACAGCAAGTAGCCCAGGCGGCGTATTTCTTCGAGGTCCTGGGTTTCTGTGATCCCCTTGACGTTGAGCATGTCACCTGTGATCGTCGCGTTCGCGCCGGAACGAAGGATGCGATAGCCGCTGTCGGGCAGGAAGTCGCGCCCCGCTGCCAGGCGGATCCAGCGGTCGGGAAGGAT
>JAXJTA010000059.1:0-1569 GCA_036309825.1 Eubacterium sp.
ACAGAAGATACAGACTGTTCATGAAGGGCGCGGACGGTCAGACTGTTGAGAAGGCAATGGCAGCGCATATGAAGGATCTCGATAAGCTCGAGAAATATTCGGCGCGTCACGGTGAGGACATATCCAAACTGCGCGAGTTGTATGAGAAATCACTCAGCCGATACGGCATCGTGAAGTATGATGCTTTTGATGACGTCGGAGGCAAGATGAGTTTCGCGCTTGCGATGCTCGACACGGAGAACAGCGGCTTTGTGCTGAACGCGATCCACAGCCGCGATAATTGTTTCCTGTATCTGAAGGAAATCGTGAAGGGCGATTCGTATATCATGCTCAGTGATGAGGAGATCGAAGCACTGCGGAGAGCATCGGGCTCGGGCGATGGAGAAGTGTGATTGAAAACAAAGAAAAGTTGTTATATATTTATTAGGATGCAGAGGAGGATAAGCACCAATGATTGACATTAAGTTTTTAAGAGAGAACCCGGAAGCAGTAAAGGAGAATATCCGCAAGAAATTCCAGAATCAGAAACTTCCGATGGTTGATGAAGTTATCGAATATGATAAGGAGAGACGCGAGATCCTCGGTGAGCTTGAGGCTCTTCGTGCCGAGAAAAACAAATCCGCCAAGGAGATCGGTCTTCTCATGAAACAGGGAAAACGCGACGAGGCTGAGGAAGCGAAGAAGAAAGTAGCTTCTTCCGGCGCGCGTATCGACGAGCTGGCAGCACGTCAGAAGGTCGTTGAGGAAGAGATCAACAACAGAATGATGGTCATCCCGAACATCATCGATCCGTCCGTTCCGATCGGTGAGGACGATTCCAAGAATGTGGAGATCGAAAAATTCGGTGATCCGGTCGTTCCGGAATTTGAAGTTCCGTATCATGCGGATATCATGGACTCCTTTGACGGCCTTGACCTTGAGAGCGCGCATCGTGTAGCCGGAAACGGCTTCTATTATCTGCGCGGCGATATTGCCCGTCTCCATTCCGCAGTCCTTGCTTATGCAAGAGATTTCATGATCGACCGTGGATTTACTTATTACATTCCGCCGTTCATGATCCGTTCCAGCGTTGTAACAGGTGTAATGAGCTTCGCCGAGATGGATGCCATGATGTACAAGATCGAGGGAGAGGATCTCTACCTGATCGGTACCAGTGAGCATTCCATGATCGGAAAATTCATCGATCAGATCCTTCCGGAAGAGCAGCTTCCGCAGACACTTACCAGCTACTCTCCGTGTTTCCGCAAGGAGAAAGGCGCGCACGGCCTTGAGGAGAGAGGCGTATATCGTATCCATCAGTTTGAGAAGCAGGAAATGATCGTTGTCTGCAAGCCGGAAGATTCCAAGAAATGGTATGACGTTCTTTGGAAAAACACCGTCGACCTCTTCCGTTCTCTGGATATCCCGGTACGTACTCTCGAGTGCTGCTCCGGTGACCTGGCAGATCTGAAGGTAAAATCCTGTGATGTAGAAGCATGGTCTCCGCGCCAGAAGAAGTACTTCGAGGTCGGAAGCTGCTCCAACCTCGGTGACGCGCAGGCAAGACGTCTGAAGATCCGCGTACAGGAT
>JAXJTA010000060.1:0-3401 GCA_036309825.1 Eubacterium sp.
TGCGTGACGGTCCCGCAGGACGGCGGCTGGACGGTCTATGTCGACGGGAAGGCGGTGCCGACCCACGTGCTCTACGGGGATCTGCTCGGCTTCGAAGTGTCGGAAGGGCAGCACGATGTGGAGTTGAGGTATCATGTCCCCGGCCTTCTGGCGGGGCTTGTGATCACGATTCTTGCGCTTCTCGCGCTGATCGCGCTCTTCATCCTGAACAGAAGAAAAAAAGAGGCACAGGTCCTTCTCGCAGAAGAAGCGGAGGAGGAAAACGAGGAAGAGACCGAAGAAGAGACCGAAGAAGAAACCGAAGAGGACGTGACGGGTGCAACAACGGATGCGATGTAAGATTTCGCCACCCATTACTTTGGTCAACCTCTTTCTCACATTATTTTAGCATGCTGCGGAAAAACCATCAAGTATTACGTCAACCTCGTGGAAAAATACGGGAATGAATCAGGAATGATACAGAAATGGATCAGGAAGGTTTCCGACGTATAGTTTTTATCTGTGGTCATACCACCTGCAACAGCCGATTTTCATTGCATATTGTCCAAAAAACCAATCACAAAATTGGTCTAATCGTAGAAAATTCCTTTTTTTACTGGACTTTTCCAAAGAAAGTGTTAAACTATTAACATATCTGGTCATACCACAAGGAACGAAACGCTCGGAGGCAGAACTGCCCCGGGTTTCTTTTCGTCTGATGGGAGCTGATCAGAAGCGCGAAACAAATGATCTATTTTGGTTAAATGGAGGAGAACAAGAGACATATGGCTGATAAGGGTAATCCAAACTATCCGCTTCGTCCGGAAATCGCTGATGTATCCGGACCGATGCGTGAGCCGGTAGCGAAACTCGGAAAAGTGATCACGGACCGCATTCCGATCAAACTGGGCATGCAGAAGATCACCAAGGATGATCCGGAGTACTGGGCAGTCGCCAGACTTTGTACCGATGAAGAGGCAGAGCTTGCACTGAAATTCGGAGGGATTCGCAAGCCGAAGACATTCGAGCAGTTGAAGAAGATCTCCGGTATCGAGCCGAAGAAACTGCAGGAGATGCTCGATCACATGTCCTGGACAGGTCTCATTGAGTGGAACTATGAGAACCCGCAGCACGAGAAACAGTACGTACTGCCGATGTTTGTTCCGGGTTCCGGTGAGTTCTCCAACATGAATAAAGACCTTATCGACGAAAATCCGGAACTGGGTATGTTCTTCGAGCACATGACCCGTCTTCCGCTGGAGAAGGTCACGAAGATCGTACCGCCGGGCGGTGCCGGTATCGGCATGCATGTCATCCCGGTCGAGAAAGCGATCGAGATGAATAACGAGGCAATCGGCGTAGAGAAGATCTCTCACTGGCTTGACAAATACGAGGGCAAGTACGCGAAATCGCCGTGTTCCTGCCGCCGTTCCCGTAAGACCTACGATGAGGGCTGCGGTGATGTAGAGGATGGCTGGTGTATCGCGGTCGGCGATATGGCTGATTACGTAGTCGAGACCAATAAGGGCGGCGAATACATCACACGTGAAGAGGCGATGGATATCTTCCGCAGAGGTGAGGAGAACGGCTTCGTTCACCAGATCACAAACATCGACGGCGAGGACAAGATTTTTGCGATCTGCAACTGTAACGTAAACGTATGTTACGCGCTTCGTACATCCCTCCTGTTCAATACCCCGAACCTTTCCCGTTCCGCATACGTTGCAAGAGTCGACGCAAAAAATTGTGTTGCCTGCGGCCGCTGCGTAGAGTACTGCCCGGCAGGAGCCGTTAAGCTCGGCCAGAAGCTGTGCAAAAAGGACGGTTCTTCCGTAGAGTATCCGAAGCATATGCTTCCGTCCCAGAAGAAGTGGAGCGAGGCAGACTGGGATTGGGATTACCGCGATCATAACCGCGTTGAGTCCTACCGTTCCGGTACCGCACCGTGCAAGACCGCCTGTCCCGCACACATTGCCGTTCAGGGCTACCTGAAGATGGCATCCCAGGGCAGATATCAGGAAGCACTTGCCCTGATCAAGAAAAACAACCCGCTCCCGGCGATCTGCGGACATATCTGCAACCGTCGCTGCGAGGACGCATGTACCAGAGGCACGATCGATCAGGCGATCGCGATCGATGAAGTCAAGAAATTCATCGCGATGCAGGATCTGAATGCAGAGACCCGCTACATTCCGAAGAAGGTCATTCCGCGTGTAGACGGTGACTTCAGCGCAGATAAGGTAGCGATCATCGGCGCAGGCCCGGCAGGACTTTCCTGTGCGTTCTATCTCGCCGAGAAAGGCTACAAGCCGACCGTCTTCGAGAAAAACGAAAAGGCCGGCGGCATGCTCGTATACGGCATCCCGTCCTACAAGCTTGAGAAAGATGTCGTAGAGGCAGAGATCGACGTCATCCGCGAGATGGGCGTAGAGATCAAGACCGGCGTAGAAGTCGGCAAAGACATCACGCTCGATGAGCTGCGAGCACAGGGCTACAAAGCCTTCTATATCGCGATCGGATGTCAGGGCGGCCGTATGGTCGGTGTTCCGGGCGAAGACGCGGAAGGCGTTACCACAGCTGTTGATTTCCTCAAAGAGGTCAATGCGACAGAGAAATACGATATCAAGGGCGACGTTGTTGTAGTCGGCGGCGGAAACGTTGCGATCGACTGCTCCAGAGACGCGGTTCGCGTAGGGGCTCCGAAAGTTACACAGCTCTGCCTGGAGACCCGCGACATCATGCCGGCATCCGATGAAGAGGTTGCCGAGGCAGAAGAAGACGGCGTAGAGATCAAGTGCGGATGGGGACCGAAAGAGATCCTCACCGAGAACGGCAAAGTTACCGGCATCGTATTCAAGAAGTGCGTATCCGTTAAGGATGAGACCGGACGCTTTAACCCGTCTTATGACGAGAACGAGACCATCACCATCGAGTGCAGCCATGTTGTTCTGGCCGTTGGACAGAGCATTCAGTGGGGCGATCTTCTCAAAGGCTCCAAGGTTGAGCTTGGCAGAGGAAACGGTGCCGTTGCGGATCCGCAGACCTACCAGACCGCAGAGCCGGATATCTTCGTCGGCGGTGACGTATACACAGGACCGAAATTCGCGATCGACGCGATCGCGGCAGGTAAAGAGGGTGCGACCTCTATTCACAGATTTGTACAGCCGCACACTTCCCTGACCATCGGAAGAAACCAGAACGATTACGTAGAGCTGAACAAGGACGATATTCTGGTTGAGTCTTACGATAACTCCAGCCGTCAGATCCCGGGCAAGAAGAGCGCAGCCGCTCCGAAGAGCTTCCGTGACAACAAGGCTGTCTTCACCGAGGAGCAGGTCAAGATCGAGACATCCAGATGCCTGGGCTGCGGCGCAAGCGTCGTAGACGAGAATCACTGCGTTGGCTGCGGTATCTGTACGACA
>JAXJTA010000061.1:0-10637 GCA_036309825.1 Eubacterium sp.
ATTCCGCTGAATCATCCGGTGAACCTCGCTTATGAGGCAGCAACCGCCGACCTCGATGATGTCAATATGATCGACCCGTTCCATCTGGAAGCCTATGGTAAGACCTGCATCAACTACAACCGCGATGTCGACGTTTTTCCGGTACTCAACGCGATCTTCGAGAAGATCCAGGGCGAATCCCCGTATAAATCACCGACGGATATGGGCGTCAATATGGTCGGTTTCTGTATCTCTGATGATGAAGCCTGCCGTGAAGCATCCAAACAGGAGATCATCCGCCGCTATTATCAGGCGCTCTGTGAGCAGAGAAAAGGCAACGCCGGCACGGCTCCGATCTTTAAAATCGAACTTCTGATGAAGAAATGCAACCTTACCGTTGCCGATCGTCCGGTAGTGCGCGCAGCCAATGTCAAAGCCGATCAGACCGGTGCTCCGGCTGCAGCGATGGAAATGCCCGACGGAACGATCCTTACCGGCAAGACCTCTCCGCTTCTCGGTGCTTCCTCTTCCCTTCTGCTCAACGCACTAAAGTATCTGGGCGGAATCGAAGAAAATGTCCATCTTCTGGCACCGTCCATCATCGAGCCGATCATGACTATGAAGAAAGCGCATCTTGGCGGTGACGAAACAAGTCTTCTTCATCTGAATGAGATCCTGATTGCTCTGTCCGTAGCCGGAACGACCGATGCGAACGCGAAGAAGGCTCTCGAGCAGCTGTCAAATCTCAAGGGACTTGAGGTTCATTCCTCCGTCATTCTGTCGCAGATCGACGAAGGTGTCTTCAAGAAGCTCGGCGTAAATCTTACCTGCGAGCCAAAATACGAAAGTTCAAAGCTGTATCATAAATAATCCCGAGTGAGGACTCCGAGCGGATGTTCTATCGGGAATCAGTATGTTTTTTATTCTGCCTCCGGGTTGCTCATCAGCTTCGGAGGCAATTTTTCATAGACCATTTTTACGTAAATACTAAGAAAAGGGGAAACTCGTATGACTACTGTCGGATTTATCGGATTGGGTCTGATCGGCGGCTCACTTGCCCGCTCGATCCGCAAATTTCATCCGGATTACCGGATTATCGCCTATTCCCATTCCCCCTCAACTCTTGAAGAAGCACTGAAGGCAGGGGCTATCGACAAAGCACTCACGCAGAATGATCCTCTCTTTGGGAGCTGCGACTATATCTTTCTCTGTGCACCGGTTCAGACAAACATCTCCTATCTTCCGTTTCTGAAGGATGTGATCAAGTCCGATTGCATTCTGAGTGATGTAGGAAGTGTAAAAAGCGAAATGAACGAAGCGGCTGTCGCTGCCGGTCTTGCCGGAAATTTCATCGGCGGCCATCCGATGGCCGGCACCGAAAAAACCGGCTTTGCCAACTCCACCGACTACCTGCTGGAAAATGCTTATTATTTCATTACGCCGACCGGTAAAAACAAAGATTCCGATATCCAACGGTATGTGGAGCTGATCCGTTCGATCCGTGCGCTTCCGCTGGTCATTCCGCCGGAGGAACATGATTTTGTCGTGGCGGGCGTAAGTCATTTACCGCACATTGTTGCATCCTCTCTCGTCAACACCCTGAAGGATCTTGATACCTCCGATGAACTGATGAGACTTGTGGCCGCCGGCGGTTTCCGCGACATCACGCGGATCGCTTCCTCATCTCCCGTCATGTGGCAGCAGATCTGTCTGGCCAACCGCAAAGAGATCCTGCGTGTTCTCGATGGCTATATGTCGATTCTCGATCGCGCAAGAGTTCTGGTCGATGAGGCGGATGCCGACCAGCTGCTGAACATGTTCACATCTTCCAGGAATTACCGGGACTCCATGGATGACACGAAGAACGGCTCTGTTCCGAGACAGTACATCCTCTACGTGGACATCTATGATGAAGCAGGCGGTATTGCGACGATCACAACGCTGCTGGCTATGAACCAGATCAGTATCCAGAACATCGGCATCATTCACAACCGTGAATTTGAAGAAGGCGTTCTTCGCATTGAGTTCTATGACGAAGAATCCAGAGATCATTCCGAAGAGATCCTGAAAAAACGCAACTACATCGTTCGTAAGAAAAAATAAGCATTTGAAGTTTTGCACAAGAATTTGTGAAAAAAACTTGAGGAATAAAAGATGAAATTTCATTCAGTAAACGGCCCTCTTCACGGTGATATCACCGTTCCGGGCGATAAATCTATCTCTCACCGCGCGGTCATGTTCGGAAGTCTGGCAGAAGGAACAACTGAGATCACGCATTTCCTTCCCGGCGCCGACTGCCTTTCGACGATCAACTGTTTTCGTTCCATGGGTATCGACATTGAAACACAAGGTGAAAATATGGAAACCGTCCTTGTCCACGGGAAAGGCATTCATGGATTAACAGCACCGGATCGCGTACTGGACTGCGGCAACTCGGGAACGACGACACGTCTCATCTCCGGTATCCTGGCCGGTCAGAATTTTGATTCCATATTGACCGGCGATGCTTCCATCCAAAAACGGCCAATGGGAAGAATCATTGATCCGCTGACCCGGATGGGTGCTTCGATCACCGGAAAGAACGGAACCGGCTGCGCGCCGCTCACGATTCACGGAACAAAGCTGCACGGAATTTCTTATCAATCACCGGTTGCGTCAGCACAGGTCAAATCGTGCGTTCTTCTGGCCGGACTCTATGCAGACGGGCCGACAAGCGTGACAGAACCGGCACTTTCCAGAAATCATACCGAGCTTATGCTGCGGCACTTCGGCGCGCAGATCACTTCTGACGGCAATACCGCTACGATCCTTCCGGAACCGAAACTTGTCGGCACAAAGATCCGTGTACCGGGAGATATCTCTTCGGCCGCATATTTTCTAACTGCCGCGCTTCTCGTACCCGGATCGGAGATCGTGCTGCGCCATGTCGGTACGAATGAGACACGTGATGGCATTCTTCGTGTCATCAATGCCATGGGCGGATCCGTTTCCTATCGGAAACTCAGTGCTTCCGGCGGAGAATCCACCGCGGATCTGGAGATCCGCTACACAAAGCTGCACGGTACCGTAATTGAAGGTGACCTGATCCCGACCCTGATCGATGAAATTCCGATCATTGCGGTCCTCGCGTCTGCCGTGGAGGGAGAAACGATCATCAGAAATGCCGAGGAACTCAAGGTCAAGGAATCAAACCGCCTGGATATCATGGTTGACGGCCTGTCCCGCATGGGCGTCGATATCGAAGCTACCCCGGACGGAATGATCATCCGTGGTGGCAGGAAGCTCCACGGAGCTGTGATCGACAGTCATAAGGATCATCGCATCGCCATGAGCTTCGCGATCGCTTCTCTCATTGCCGAAGGCGAGACGGAAATTCTCGATGCGGACTGCGTAGATATTTCCTATCCGCAATTTTATAACGACCTTGCAACACTATGTCGCTAGAGAAAACAAGAAAAGAGGAGGACACCCAGGGGTGTCCTCCTTTCTTCTCTGTCAGATGTTGCCATCGCTCGAGGATGAGGAAGTGTCACTATTGTCCTCATTGTCAAGTTCTGCCTTCACATCTCCGACCGATTTCATTGTAATATCATATTTGGATTCTACAAAAGATCCGTTGAACTGCCGTTTGATCGTAAATCTTGTCTTCTCTCCGACTTCCAGCTTGGAAATAGCTTCCTTCAGTTCATCAACAGAAGAGATATCCGTATCGCCGACCGCAACGATCAGATCGCCCGCCTGAAGGCCCGCGTCTTCCGCGCTTCCACCGGAAAGAACCGATGCGATAACCGCTCCTTCGTCCGGATATCCGTCAACATCAGCCGCATCTACTGTGGTGATTCCAAGGAATGGATCATCCTCATTCATCTGATCGAGCTGATCGCGAAGGGAAGCCTCCGGATCCGATGACTGCTGTGAATCATTATTCCCGCTGTTTCCCTCGTTCTGTTCTCCGAAATCAGGCAGCTGCGGATTTTCTGTATTTCCACTATTTCCGCCGTTATCACCGCCATTCTCGACGTGGCTGCCGTTCTCCGTTGCTGCCGGAAGTTTGCTGTAGGCATTACGCAGGATGGACGGCATGGCAAGCGAACCGATCAGCAGAAAAACGAGCGCGGCCACGCCGCCGGTGATGGCTCCATGAATAACAGATCCGACTACTTTTGCGGACTGCTCATGATTTCTGCCGAAGTGACGGATGCCGGATTTCCAATTTCCACCTTGCGGATTGTACGCATCATTCTGTGCATTCCCCTGCGGCCCGTATTGCGGCCCGTACTGCGATCCGTACTGCGTATTCCCCTGCTGACCGAACTGCGGACCGTACTGTGCGTTCCCCTGCGGGCCGTACTGTGGACCGTACTGTGCATTCCCCTGAGGGCCGTACTGCGCATTTCCCTGGGAACCATACTGAGGGTTGTATGGGTATCCATACAGCTGCTCAAACTGCGGACCGCTGTTACGTTCTGTCCAGCTCCAGCCATTGGAACCGGTGTTCGTGTTCTGTCCTGCAGTATTTCCCGTACCCTGTCCTGCGTTCACTCCGGAAGCATTATCTGTGCTCTGATTAACATTTACATTTTGATCAGAACTCATGTTTACACTCTGGTTTGTATTCTGCTCTGCATTCTGATTCTCGTCCATGCTTCTATCCTCCTGATTGAAAGTAAGCGGCGCTAATATTCCGCCTGCTTTTCATTTCTTATATAGCACAGTATAGAGGATAATTGTGTTCAGTCCGTGAATCGTGAAAAGCTTTTTTCGACATTTTTCTTGAAGAAAAACTCGGGGATCATTGCGGCAAAAAGGGCCCCGCACCTTCAAAAGTGCGGGGCCCTGCACATATTTACTCTCTTAGAAGATCAAGCCTTTTTTGCTTTTTCTGCTTTGATCATCTCAGTCAGCTTCGGAACGATCTTGTTCAGATCGCCGACGATGCCGTAGTCGGCAACATCGAAGATCGGAGCGGTCTCATCTTTGTTGATCGCAATGATAAGATCAGACTCTTCCATTCCGGCAACATGCTGAATCGCACCGGAGATACCGATTGCAAAGTAGATCTGCGGACGAACGGTTTTTCCGGTCTGTCCTACCTGGAGATCCTTCGGCTTCCAGCCGTTATCTACAACTGCACGAGAGCAGGAAACTTCGCCGCCGATCGCAGCTGCGAGATCTTCAAGGATCTTGAAGTTCTCCGGGCTTCCTACGCCACGGCCGCCGGATACCAGGATCTTTGCTTTCTGGATATCAACGGTATTCTTAACTGCTTTAACAACTTCCTGGATCTCAACGTATCTGTTGTTCGGAGTAAATCCCGGATTGTACTCGATAACCTCAGCCTTAGCACCTGCAACCTTCGGAAGCTTCTGCATTACACCCGGACGAACGGTAGACATCTGCGGTCTGTGATCCGGGCAGGCAATTGTTGCGATGGTGTTGCCGCCGAATGCCGGACGGGTCATGAGCAGCTGATTATGCTTCTGCTCCTGTCCCTCTTTTGCAACAAGCGGGAAATCACCGATGTCAAGGGATGTGCAGTCTGCGGTAAGACCGGTATGTACACGAGCGGATACGGTCGGTCCGAGATCACGGCCGATTGCCGTAGCACCTACGAGCACGATCTCCGGTTTGTACTCATTGATTACGGAAGCCAGCGCATGTGCGTACGGCTCTGTACGGTACTCTTTGAGCTCCGGATCATCAACAACGATAACTCTGTCTGCGCCATACTCAGCGAGCTTATCAGCGAGATCTTTTACCTGATATCCGATCAGGACTGCAGTAACCGGTGTCTCCAGCGGTTTTGCAAGGTCTTTTGCCTTTCCGAGCAACTCGAAGGCAATGTTGTCAATATGGTTATCTACCTGCTGTGCATAGATAAATACACCTTTATATTCTTCTAAACTCATTCTCTTTCACCGCCTTCGTATTAAATATAATGTTTCTCAACTAATGTGTTGCAGATCGCAGCTGCAGCTCCGTCAGCATCCAGATCCTTCAGAATCGTTCCTGCACCCTTACGAACTTTATCGGATGCTTTTGCGATCTTCGTCGGAGATCCTGCCAGACCGATATTCTCATCGGACAGATCCTTGAGATCATCACGACCCCAAACGGTAACCTCGGCATCACATGCCTCCCAGATTCCCTTCGGTGTCATATAACGCGGCTCATTCAGCTCGGCAAGAGCTGTGATAAGTACCGGCATTTTTGCTTTCAGTACATGATAGCGATCATCATACTGACGCTGAACGATGACACTGTCGCCATCGACCTTGATATCCTGTGCGTAAGAGATGACCGGAAGGCCGAGATGCTCGGCGATCTGCGGTCCTACCTGAGCGGTATCACCATCAATAGCCTGACGGCCGGTAATGATCATATCGTACTCGAGATTTCTGATTCCTGCTGCGATCGTGGAGGATGTAGCCCAGGTATCAGCGCCGCCGAGGCGACGATCTGTGATCAGGATCGCTTTATCAGCGCCCATTGCGAGAGCCTCACGAAGAACGGCATCCGCCTTCGGAAGTCCCATGGTTACTACAGTTACTTCTGCGCCGTACTGATCTTTCAGTCTCAGTGCAGCTTCCAGTCCGGCTTTGTCATCCGGGTTCATGATAGCGAGCATGGCAGCACGATCCAGAGTTCCGTCCGGTTTAAATTTAACACCGCCTGCTGTATCAGGTACCTGCTTTACACATACAACGATTTTCACGGTAAATTCCTCCTGTTATTTCAATAATGCGGCAGAGATAACCATGCGCATAACTTCCGATGTTCCCTCGTAGATCTCGGTGATCTTCGCATCACGCATCATACGCTCAATATCATACTCTCTGATATATCCGTATCCACCGAAGAGCTGTACGCACTTTGTGGTAACTTCCATAGCGGTTTCCGCAGCGAAGAGCTTAGCTTCTGCTGCTGCAATGCCGTAAGAAGATGCGGAACCGAAACCAACCTGATCCTTAGCTGCTGCAGCTTTGTAAACCATAAGCTGTGCGGCATCAACACGTGCCTTCATATTGGCAAGCTGGAACTGGGTGTTCTGGAACGCTGCGATCGCGCGGCCGAACTGTTTTCTCTCTTTTACGTAATCAACGGTAATGTCAAGAGCGCCCTCTGCGATGCCGAGTGCCTGTGTAGCGATACCGATACGTCCGCCGTCCAGGGTATGCATTGCGATTGCGAAGCCCTTACCGATCTGTCCGAGCAGATTTTCCTTCGGGATACGGCAGTCTGTGAAGATCAGCTCGTATGTGGAGGATCCGCGGATACCCATCTTCTTCTCTTTCGTTCCGAAAGTGAAGCCCGGTGTACCTTTTTCTACGATGAAAGCAGAGATCTCTTTCATCTTTCTGCCGCGTTTTTCAACGGTTCCGGTTACAGCGATAATGATGTATACATTAGCTTCTTTACCGTTGGTGATGAAACATTTGGATCCGTTCAGAACCCACTCATCGCCGTCAAGAACAGCCTTGGTCTGCTGTCCCTGCGCATCGGTACCGGCGCCCGGCTCTGTAAGGCCGAAAGCACCGATCCATTCGCCGGCAGCGAGCTTCGGAATATATTTCTGTTTCTGCTCTTCTGTACCGAATGTCATGATCGGGTCAATACACAGAGATGTGTGACCGGACAGAACAACGGCTGTGGTTCCGCAAACTTTTGCGATCTCTTCCATAGCGAGTACATAGGTGAGCTCATCGCAGCCCTGGCCGCCGTACTCCTTCGGTACGGTAATGCCCATCATGCCGCATTTTGCCATTTTTTCAACTGTCTCGCGCGGGAATCTTTCTTCTTCATCAAGCTCCTGTGCAAGCGGTTTTACTTCATTCTGCGCGAAGTCATGAAAGAGACTTCTCGCCATCTCATGTTTCTTATCCAAAGTAAAATCCATGATATCCCTCCGTTAATAAAAATTACTGTTTGTCGGTCGGAACTTTTCCGCCGTTAGAATAATCGTAGAAACCAATTCCGGTCTTCACACCGAGTCTCTTACCGCGCACCATCTTGCGAAGTGTCGGGCATGCGCGATATTTGGAATCACCGGTCTCGTGATAGATAACATCCATAACAGCCAGAACGATATCCAGTCCGATATAATCGCCGAGTTCAAGCGGTCCCATCGGATGGTTGCATCCAAGCTTCATAGCTGCATCGATACCTGCGATATCGGCAACACCGGACTCATATACGAAGATTCCCTCATTGATCATCGGGATCAGAATACGGTTAACTACGAAACCTGCTGCTTCATTGACCTGTACCGGAACCTTTCCGAGTTTCTCGGAGATTTCCTTAACCTGTGCTACGATCTCATCCGGTGTATTGATTCCTGCGATAACCTCGACAAGCTTCATTACCGGAGCCGGATTGAAGAAGTGCATACCGATAATCGGCTTTGCGAGTCCGGATCCGATCTCTGTTACGGACAGAGAGGATGTATTTGTAGCAAAGATGCAGTTCTCATTCTTAACAATGTTGTCCTGCAGTTCTTTGAAGCATGCTTTCTTAATTTCCATATTCTCAAGAGCAGCCTCTACGATCAGATCCGCGTCAACACAGATCTCGTTCAGACCGGTCTGGATCTTTGCTGTAATAGCGTCTGCAGCAGCCTGCTCCATTTTGCCGCGTGCAACTTTCTTATCAAGAGCTTTTTTGATCTTCGCGAAGCCGCCGTCAGCGAACTCCTGCTTGATGTCGCAAAGGTAAACCTTCTCAACTTCCGCGCACTGTGCAAATGCCTGTGCGATTCCGGATCCCATTGTACCGGCACCGATAATACCAACCTTCATTTTGATATCCTCCTGTATATTAAATAATATTGTATCGCATGATTATGGAGATGCCTGTCGGAATCGACCGGCACCTCCTCATAGCTGCTTTTATCTGTTCTTGAAATCTACAACTTTGACTTTTTTCGGATCGTCTTTCTTACGAAGGAAGTTTGCCATTCCTTCTCTCTGATCCTCAGTCTCAAAACATTTGCCGAAGAAGTCTTCTTCGGTAGCTACCGCATCGGCGATACCCTGCTCAATACCGATGCTCATAGCAGCCTTGCAGTTGCGAACCGCGATCGGCGCGTTCTTTGCGATCTTGCCTGCCAGTTTCTTTGCGGCCGGAAGAAGCTCTTCCTGTGTATAGACCGCATTTACAAGACCGATGCGAAGTGCCTCATCCGCTTTGATGTTGAGTGCGGAATAAACGAGCTGTTTAGCCATACCCATACCAACAAGGCGTGCGAGTCTCTGTGTGCCGCCGAATCCCGGTGTGATGCCAAGGCCGACCTCCGGCTGACCGAAGATAGCATTGTCCGCACAGATACGAATATCACAGGACATAGCCAGCTCATTGCCGCCGCCCAGAGCGAAACCGTTGACAGCTGCGATTACCGGAATCGGGAAGCTCTCGATCTTCAGGAACAGGTCGTTTCCGAGTTTGGAGAAAGCAGCTCCTTCCGCGATGGAAAGTGTGCTCATCTGGCCGATATCCGCGCCGGCAACGAAGGATTTATCTCCTGCACCGGTAAGGATCAGACATCTTACTGTTTCCAGGTCAACGCCGTCAAAAACGGCTTCCAGATCGTTCAGAACTTCCGAGTTCAGAGCATTCAGTGCCTTCGGACGATTGATGGTAATAATACCGACAGCGCCTTCTACTTCATAATCTACAAATCCCATTTTATTTCTCCTTCAAAATCAATTGAATTCGCGTTGATCAGCCTTCGTATTTCTCAACGATCGTGGAGCATCCCATACCGCCGCCGATGCAGAGGGTCGCAAGACCTTTCTTTGCGTCGGAATGTTTCATGTTGTACAGAAGAGTGGTCAGGATACGGGCACCGGAAGCACCTACCGGATGACCGATCGCAATTGCGCCGCCGTTTACGTTCAGCTTCTTCATATCGAACTTCAGATCCTTGCCTACAGCAACAGACTGTGCTGCGAATGCCTCATTCGCCTCGTAGATATCAAGATCATCAATGGTGAGGCCTGTTTTTGCCAGAACTTTTCTGGTGGAAGCAACCGGTCCGACACCCATGATGGACGGATCTACGCCGCCGAGGGCTCCGCCGATCCATGTAGCCATCGGTGTAACGCCGAGCTCTTTTGCTTTTTCTTCGCTCATAATAACGAGTGCAGCTGCACCGTCATTGATACCGGAAGCATTTGCCGCTGTGGTAACGCCGTCCGGATTGATCGGACGCATCTTCGCGATATCGGCAGCTGTCTGTCTGCCGCGCGGGCCCTCATCGGTATCGAATACAACGGTCTGCTTTTTCATTTTAACTTCAACCGGAACGATCTCCTCTTTGAAGGCACCCTTCTCGATCGCTTCAGCGGTTTTTGTCTGGGACCATGCTGCGAACTCATCGAGTTCTTCTCTGGTAAGTCCCCACTGCTCTGCTACGTTGTCAGCGGTCTTGATCATATGGTAGTCATTGAAGGCATCCCACAGTGCATCATTAACCATGGTATCAACGATCTTGTCATTGTTCATTCTGTATCCGAAACGTGCTTTTGTAAGTGCGTACGGAGCCATGGACATGTTCTCGGTACCACCCGCAACAACGACGTCAGCCTCACCTGCTTTGATCAGAGCTGCAGCAAGGTTTACTGCGTACAGACCGGAACCGCAGACAACGTTCAGTGTAACAG
>JAXJTA010000062.1:0-3433 GCA_036309825.1 Eubacterium sp.
ATTGTAGGGAATCCGATTAAGGTGAAACGGGATGAAGACGGTTTTACAACCATGAGTATCTGGGATTTTCTGCTGAAAGAGAACAGTTTGGAATTATAATTCCGGAATCAAATCCCGAGAGAGTTGTATGGGAGGAGACAGATCTGATGGATAAGAATGAGTTTAAAGGTCAGTAGGTCATAGAAGCTTTACGGAGGTCTTCTATATGGATGATCAAGAATTGCTGCAGATGATGGTTGCCGAACCGTGGGAGCGGTATCGCCGCGCCGACCGCCGGGAAAAGCTCGCTCTGCTCCGGCACAGTTTTTCGATGTATATTCCCCATGCCGACAGAGGATATGAGTTCTTGCGTATCGTTCTGGACGATCGCGCGGAACTGGAATACTCGGTCAATAAGGCGGCTGCAGTCAGCGACGACTACACTCTGAGGGGGTTTGTCCGCTTTGTGTTTGCGCTCAAAGAGGGCGAAACGAAGCTGTTCACATGGGTGACCGCGCATGGAAACAAGGAATGGATCCTGTCCCGGGATTCGGCTGTGCTTTATGTGGATGTTCCCGAGTTCGGTGAAGGTTTTTTCATCCGCTACGGAGTATTCAGGGACGAATGCTTTGCCGCCTATGAGAAGGTCTACGCCTGGGGTTATAAGTCAGATATCCAAAGGATAGAAGTGCCCGAAAGGGATCTCGAATCCCTGACTTGGCTTGAGCCGGAGGAGGAATTCGAGCTTGTCCGGTATCTGGATGACGGCAGATCGTTCGAAACCACGGATACGGATCGGCTGCTGCGGTTCGTTGATGAACACAGGGCGCAGGAAGAGGCTTTGGAAGACCCCGATCTGGACCGCGTTCAACGCTTTAACGACCTGTATCAAGCGATAAAGTACTATATTGCGGAGCAGAAACCGCTGAGAAGAGCAAAGAAGGTTTACCCTATTATCGGCAAAAGCTTTTCCTGGATGAAAGACAACTGGGAGGAATGCGACTTTCGTTATAATCTCTCATTAAAACCGGATGATTGGCACAATGAAGTCTATCGCCGTTACGGCGATCTGCCGGACGGCAGTCATTTCGGCGTGTATATCTGGCCGGAGTCCGAAGCCTTTTCACCTGCTTCGACAATGATGATCGTTGACAAGTCCGGAGAGATGCGGACAAACACGGTGATCAAAGAAAGCTGGAGTACACAGGATTCAGTATTTTGGCCTATGGCGGCAGCAGCATCTCCAAGCGGCAAAAGCATCGTCTGGCTCAAGGACGGCAGGATATGGATCTGGAGTGAAGACAAGCGGGAGAAACGCTTTCTGCCGGACGGCGGAGACGACCTAACGGATCGTATCGAAGGGATCCCTGTGTATGATGCCCTTATGCGTGATGACGGAATTCTGGTCCTGTTTCAGGAAGGAAAGAGATATGCGTATCTCTGCGACGAGGATATTGTTCTCGTCCGGAATGCGGATGAAGGCTGCTGGATCCCTGCCAGCAAGGCGGAATCACCATACAGGAATGAGGTGTTTCTCAGTCGCGTGGATTACTGGCCCGATGAGTTCGCCGTCATGATCCGAAAGGAGGATGACGAATATGATTATTACAGCTGCGGCATCCGCCGTGTCTGCTTCGAGCCGGGGCTGGAGGTCATAAAGCCCGGCATGCTCGCAGACAATCCGGATCTTGAGTCCGTGACGATCCCGGCTTCGGTGAAAGAGGTTCAGTCGTGGGCCTTCGGCTGCTGTACGAATCTGAAAAACCTTGTGATCGAGGGCGACTTATCCCGCGTGGCGAATTGGGCGCGGGACGCCTTCGAAGGCTGCGCCTGCGAGGAAAAATATCTCTGTCTGCGCAGCGGCGGGCACTAATCGCCTCACGGGGCTTATACAGAGAAAGGAAGAAAGATATGGCATATACAGCTTTGCAGCAGATGAAAAACAGGAACGAGAAAGCGTTTGGGAAAGGCGTCGGCCCGATCCAGCCTGAGCGGCATTACGACTCCGTAGATCACGGGTTGAAAGCGATGGCGCTGCGGTTTCTCCACGCAAGATGCGAAGAGCTCGGATTCGGTGCAGACGAGAAAGACTGCGCTTTTCACGGAACGAGCCTTTTACCGGGTCAGATTCCATACAATATGCAGATGGACATAAATCGCCTGTGTCTGGAACGCGAACTCGAAAAATTCATCGATTCCGGCGCGGCGGAGGACGCCTACACCGTTTATTACTGCTATCTGGAAATGTTCTTCGGGCATTACGGCAAATCGAAAAAGATGGTGGAGCTGCTCTCCGAGTTCGAGTCCAACGGCAGTTCTCTGCTCATGAAGCACCGCGATCACTATTCCCATTCGGTCTACGTTTTTGCGCTGGGACTGGCGATCTACGAATCCAATGACGCCTTCCGCGCAGGCTTCAAACGCTTCTATTGCTTTGATACGGACGGGGCAAAAACAGATGTTGACCATGCGGCGGCATGCTGTTTTCTGGAATACTGGGGGCTGACGTCTCTGTTCCATGATATCGGCTATCCCTTTGAGCTTCCGTTTGAGCAGGTGCTCTCTTACTACGAGGTAGCGGGCAGGAAGCGCGGCGAGGGCAGCCTGTTTCTCACCTATAGGGATGTGGACGCGATCACAAAGCTGGGAGAGCAAGCAAAGGAGCAGTTTATAAAGATTTACGGACGCCCTTTTGAAACCACGGAGGAGCTTTTTGCCTTCGGCGTCACCGAGAAGCTCGGCGCGGCGTATGACTTTACGGAAGAATATATGCTCGGCAAGATTCACGACAAGCCCATTGCGCCGAATACCTTCAACTATTTCATGGATCATGCGTATTTCAGCGCGACGCGGCTCTACCGTGAGATCGAAAACTCGATCGGGATCGAAAAGATCAACGAAAAGCACGTGGACGCTCTGACGGCGATCCTGCTGCACAACAGTCTTTTCAAGTTTGCCGTTTCCTTCTTTAATGGTAAAAACTATAAACGACCGTTGCGGATGGACGAGCATCCGCTTGCATTCCTTCTCATGCTCTGCGACGAGCTGCAGTGCTGGGATCGCACGGCTTACGGCAGGAATTCCCGTACCGAGCTGCATCCGATGGCGGCGGATTTTGATTTTAAGAACAATGCGATCCATGCAATTTATTATTTCGACAAGGACGAGCAGGAAAAAATCGACGCTTTCAAGGTCCGGTACCGCAAATGGGAAGACGACGGCGAAGTGGGCAAAGCGCCCCGCCTGAAAGCTTACAGCGATATGGCAGAGAAGGAGCAGCGGTTTGCTTCGGATATCGAAAAGATCGTGGACCTTGCGGATATTCCCCTCACGGTCGTTCCCGGCACCCGTGCAGTAGATCGAAAGAGCAAACACACCTACCTTTCGACAAGTAATTTCCTGCACTTATATGATTTTGCTGTTGCGCTAAATGCGCGCTATTCCTATCAGGGTG
>JAXJTA010000063.1:0-3673 GCA_036309825.1 Eubacterium sp.
GTCATTAAGCATGACGGGCACGATTTCGAACCGGATGTACCGGGGACGGACAGCTACCGTGCCTGGAAGGCAGGCGCGTACGGCACGGCCGTTTTTTCCGAAAATCGTGTGCTCATTCACAAGGAATTCAAGGATCCGGAGAAGCTGCCGGGGGTCAAAACACCGGGGATCGATGAGAAGCAGATCATGGAAGCTTTTCCGGAGGCGGATATCATTCTGATCGAGGGGCTGAAGAACAGCAGCTACCCGGGATATTTTTGCAAATATCCTGGCGAACCGCTTGCCGATCCGGAGAAGATCGCCGGCGAGATCATCGGAATGCTGGACCACCGGCCGAAACGAGCCAGAGTATGACGCATGGATTCGTGTACACAAACGGCGGCACCACCTTTTCTGCGGAGAAGGTGATGCCGCCGTTATTTATTGCTGTGATAACGGGAGTAATGATCACGCGCGTAAATCCGTGAGGAGCCGGGATCAGGCATGTAAGTCCGCGAGGAGCCGGGATTAGGCATGTAAGTCCGCGAGGAGCTTGCAGAGCGCCTCGGTGTTTTCATCGGTGGTTGCCCAGCAGGTCGCGAAACGAATCACGGTATGATCGGCATCGGCCGGACCCCAGTCATCGAAGGCAACCTTTTCGGCAAGGACAGGGAGCAGCTTATTCGGCATGATGACGAAGGTCTGGTTCGTCGGAGAATCGATGAACAGGCGGTAGCCGTTCGCCTTGAGCGCTTCCCGGATCTTCCGGGCAGAGCGGATCGCGGTGTTTCCGATCGTCAGGTACAGGTCGTCGCGGAAGAGCTCGGAGAACTGGATACCGAGGAGCCGTCCCTTGGCGAGAAGCGCGCCATGCTGCTTGATGATCGTGAAGAAGTGCGGAATCGTGCCGGCCTTCGGAATGACGACCGCTTCACCGAGAAGGGCGCCGCATTTCGTGCCGCCGATATAGAAGATGTCGGTCAGACGCGCCAGATCGGCAAGCGTCACATCATTTTCGGGAGCCGCCAGAGCATAGGCGAGGCGGGCACCGTCCACATAGAGGGGAAGACGTTTTTCCCGGCAGACTTCGCTGAGAGCGGTCAGTTCGTCAAGTGAATAGAGGCTTCCGTATTCAGTCGGCTGGGAGATGTAGACCATACCGGGCATGATGATGTGGTCGCGGCTCGGATCCGTTTCGTAGGCGTGGACCGCGTCGCGTACCTGTCCGGCCGTGATCTTGCCCAGGTGTTCTGGGAGCGCAAGGACCTTGTGACCGCCAAGCTCGATGGCGCCTGCCTCATGAACATTGATATGTCCGCTTTCGGAAGCGAGAACACCCTGATAGGAGGCGAGGACCGCGTCGATGACCGTCGCGTTGGCCTGTGTGCCGCCCGTCAGAAAATGGATCTCCGCATCCGGGCAGGCGCAGGCAGTACGGATCATCTCTTTGGCGGAAAGACAGAATTCATCCTCACCGTATCCGGGTGCGGCCGTCATATTGGTTTCGATCAGGCGCGCGAGAATATTCGGATGCGCACCCTGCATATAGTCAGAAGTAAAGGGAAGTCGGGACATGATTGATTTCCTTTCGTAATTGCCGGATTTGATAAGCTTTTTTATTCCGGGTAAGTATTGATTTCGTAACAGGGTGCATTATAGCATATTCGGATAAAGATTTGAATGAACGGAAGAAATTCTCGAGCGCGATTACTTTATTGCAGGGCATAAATGTGCTATTCTATGCGTATATTACCTTAGAAAAATCGACGCCGGAGAATGCCAAAGGACAAACGGATCGAAACTTGGAAGCTCGGGGACGAAATATTTAGAACTAATTCAGTGAAAACAGGGGGAACACTTATGAGTGAGGAAATAAAGGAAGTAAAGAACTCAGAGACGGAGCCGGCGTCCGGCGGAAAACAGCGAAAGAAACTGCCGCTGGCGGCGCAGATCTTCATCGCGCTGGTATTGGCGATCGTTGTCGGCCTTCTGGCACAGGGAAATCCGGAATTCTGCAATACGTATATCAAACCGTTCGGAAATATCTTTCTGAACCTGATCAAATTCATCGTCGGACCGATCGTGCTCTTCTCGATCATGGCCGGCATTGTATCCATGAAGGATATCAGGAAGGTCGGCGCGATCGGCGGCATTACCGTGGTTTATTATATGATCACCACAGCCTTCGCGACGGCAATCGGCCTTGGACTGGCAAATCTGTTCAAGGGTTTTTTCCCTGTTCTGTCCGTATCGGATCTGTCCTATCAGGCGAGCGAGACCCTGTCGATCATGGATACGATCGTGGATATCTTCCCGTCGAACTTCCTGGCGCCGATCGTGAACGCGAACATGCTGCAGGTCATCATCATGGCGCTGATCATCGGATTTGCGATCATTTTTGTCGGTGAAAAGGCCGCCCCGGCCGTTCGCGGAATCAATGTGCTGAACGAGGTGTTTATGAAAGCAATGGAGATGATCCTGATGCTTTCCCCGATCGGTGTATTCTGCCTGCTGATGCCGGCCATTGCCGAGAACGGTGCGGTCATTCTGGGATCTCTCGGCATGGTTCTTCTCGTAGCCTACATCGGTTACATCGCGCATGCGGTCATTGTCTATTCGCTGGCTGTCAGAACTCTCGGCGGCATGAACCCGATCAGGTTTTTCAAGGGAATGCTTCCGGCGATCATTTTTGCCTTCTCCAGTTCCTCTTCCGTCGGAACACTACCGCTGAATATGGAATGCGCGGAGAACCTCGGCGCGTCGAAGGAAGTCACCTCCTTTGTATTGCCGCTCGGTGCGACGATCAACATGGACGGAACCGCGATCTACCAGGGCGTTTGTTCGATCTTTATCGCGTCCTGCTTCGGTATTCACCTGACCTTCCCGCAGATGCTGACGATCGTAGTAACGGCAACGCTGGCATCGATCGGCACAGCCGGTGTACCGGGAGCGGGCATGGTCATGCTTTCCATGGTACTGCAGTCCGTCGGCCTGCCGCTCGAGGGAATTGCCCTTGTTGCGGGCGTTGACCGGATCTTCGATATGGGACGTACGACCGTCAATATCACCGGTGACGCGTCCTGCACGATCATCGTCACCAGCTTGCTGAAGAAGATCTTCCGGAAGAAGGGTGTGACGGCATGAGTGGAAAAATATTACTCTGGGTATTTGCCTTCGTATTTATCATGCTTTGGCGCGTGAACACACATAAGGAAGCTCCGAAGACCGATTTTGAGCAAACGGTCGGTACGATCATCGGAATCAAAGAAAAGGGCGATCTTTCCCGCTTTATTATTCAGTACAAGATCGACGGGAAGGATGAGCTCGCCAACTCCGTGAATTACCGGGGCAAGATCGATCTCGTGAAATACGGCGGCGGCAAAGAGGTGGAGATCAGCTATCGGAAAGCAAATCCGCAGGTGGTGATCATAGAGGCGGATGATCTCGAAAGAGCCTTCGAGGATAAGGAAGAAAAACCTTACAAGGGAATCCTTTACTTGGTGATCGGGCTGGTGCTTCTCGCCGCGGCGATCGGACTCGAGGTGCATCAATATCTGGGATAGCAGTGCGAAATGTGAGATGTGAATGCTGCCGCGACAAGGTGTCCTCTGGCTCCGTTTCCCTCGCGGCATGGTATGCAATATGAATGCTCATGGCAATGAGCCGCTCAGTCCAAATGTCGCTGCGAGGACAA
>JAXJTA010000064.1:0-17417 GCA_036309825.1 Eubacterium sp.
GCTTTTCCTTCATTATCTTGTTTGCAAAGTGCCCCATCGACTGAAAGACAACAAAATCAAGGTTCTGAGCTTGTTTTGTTGTCTCTGGAAGCAATCCCGGGATGCGAATACAACAATTCCCTTAATTTCACTGGGTTTTGTTGTTTATCAACGGCTGTTCGAGTTGGAATAACAACAAATTTATTGTTTTCAGCTTGATTTGTTGTCGTATGGCCTTGCCCAGGCGCGGGAGGACAACAAAATCACGATAAAAGCTTGATTTGTTGCCGTGTGGCCTTGGCCCAGGCGCGGGCAGACAACAAAATCACGATTAAAGTCTTAAGTTGTTGTCGTATGGCCTTGCCCAGGCGCGGGAAGACAACAAAATCACGATTAAAAGCTTGATTTGTTGTCTCTGGTGATTTTCTTACTGACCGCCGCTGTATTTTTCATAAATGCCATACAGTGTGTTGTAGTCATCCTCATTCAGGTGCTCCGCCGCGTAAGCGAGGAGGCCTTCCGTATCATTGTTCTGCACATAACTGTAAAGCGTGGCCGCGCTGTTGACGTCAACGTTGCGGCTGATGATATCGGTGATCGTCTGTCGGTCTTCCTCTGACATTTCCGCGGCGGCGTTCTGTACGGTCTGCTGCGCGTTGCTCCCATCTTCGCCGTTGCCACCATTTCCACCGACAATATTCTCCGGGAGGACAGAACTTCCCCGGTTAATAATTTCTGAGATCAGAGGCTCAATCAGCTTCGCTTTCAGATCCTCGGTAAATGTCTGTGCGTTGTCAAACAGATCGGACGGAAGAGCGAACCCGGATGCAGTATCTGCACCGGCATCTGCGTCAGCCCTTGCACCGGTCGCGGCATCTGTGCCTGCCTCTGTGCCGGCAGCTGCTGCCCCGGATCGTGCGGCAGTAGCGGTTCCAAACTTTTCTTTTATTGTATTCCCGAAGAAATACCAACCGACAAGAGCGAAAAAACCAAGACAGAAGATCACGAGAAGACCAGTGAGAAATCCTCCGGAACGGCGTTCATCCCGCCGGCCACGCTGCCTGCCGGAGCGATGCGCGGAACTTCTGCTGTCGTAGCGACGGCCAGAATTACTTGCGGCGCTGCTCGTGCGATGATCAGAACTTCGTCTGCTGCGGGACATGGCTTACTCCAGTCCGGTCGCTTCGTCCAGACCGAGCATGATATTCATGTTCTGGACAGCGGCGCCGGAAGCACCCTTTCCGAGATTGTCGAAAAGCGCGGTGATGCTTGTCTGTTCCTCATAGCCGCAGACGATCAGCTGCAGCTGATTCGTGCCGGCAAGCTTATTGGCGTAGATCTTGCTTTCATTAGTACCGAACGGAAGAACCGATACAAAATGCTCATCCGCGTAATACTCCTGCAGTTTCGCGCAGATGTCCTCCGCGGTCGGATGTCCGGGGAGCAGGCGATTCTGGAGCATCACGGTGGATGCCATTCCTTTATAATAATCGTCGACGATCGGCATGAAGACCGGCGCATTGGCAAGGCCGGTGACCTTCGTCATTTCCGGGATGTGTTTGTGCTTCAGGGAGAGGCCGTAGATGCCCGGTGCGCTGAGTTCCGGTGCACGATTTTCAGACTCATAGTCTGCGATCATCTTCTTGCCGCCGCCGGAATAACCGGTGAGTGAGTAGCAGGTGACCGGGTAATCCTTCGGAAGAATCCCCATGCGTACAAGCGGAGCTACAGAAGAGATCAGTCCGGTCGCATGGCAGCCGGGATTCGCGACGCGGCGGCTCTCGCTGATCGCTTTGCGCTGCTCTTTGGAGAGCTCCGGGAAGCCGTAGGTCCAGTCATCATTTGTGCGGTGCGCAGTGGACGCGTCGATCACGCGAACATTCGGATTATCGATCAGAGAGACCGCTTCGATCGCTCCGGCATCCGGCAGGCAGAGAAAAACGATGTCTGCCGCGTTCAGGAACTTGCGTCTTTCCTCATTATCATGTCTCTTATCCTCATCGATCCGGAGCAGTTCCAGATCATCTCTGGCACCGATCCGGTCATAGATCTGCAGACCGGTCGTTCCGCTTTGTCCGTCAATATATACTTTTGTTTTCATTACATACCTCATTTCTCATGATCGGATACACGTACTTCAAATAGTTATCCTGCGTACCGACCACAGTAAATACTGGATCAAATTCATCTTCCCATATTATAGGAAGTTCACGCCTTGCGCGCAACCGGAAACTGATTTGGCATACTCTGCGCATAACTTTGAAGGAGGCCAAAGCGCACCTGCTTAGGCTCCCGAAAGAAACGTGCCGCGGGTGCCGGCGACGTTTTTTCAGGTGCACAGAGTACGACTTTGGGAAAAAACTTCTGAAATTGTTCCTTTTCGCACTTGACAGATCAAATAATTCCTAGTAATATGCACGGTATCCATAAAACATATATAATTACTATGGTTTATGGATAACCATAGATTTTAGCTATGCGAATGAAAGGAGGAACGCTATGCACAAGTTTGAATCGGTGAGAGGAGTCAGGGATGCCATGCGATGTTGTTTTTGTAAACCGACAGGTTCAAATTTGCATTGCGATGACTGATAATTCTGCTATACTTCTGTTTATATAGGGAAATATAGACCTATAGAAAAATAGGAAATATGCAGAATGTATTGAGGTGTAACGTATGTCGATCATTGAAGTAAAGAATCTGTCAAAGACCTTCGTTCTAAAAGACAGCAAGGTCGAAGCCTTGAAAAATATCAACTTCGAAGTTGAGCAGGGAGACATTTACGGAATCATCGGAATGTCCGGTGCCGGAAAAAGTACTCTGGTACGATGCCTGAACTTCCTCGAGCGCCCGACAGAGGGAACCGTTGTTGTAGACGGCTATGACCTGGCAGTCCTGAAGGGTAAAGAGCTCCGTGACCTTCGCAGCAGCATTGGTATGATTTTCCAGGGATTCAACCTGCTGATGCAGAGCAATGTTCTGGAAAATGTATGCTTTCCGCTGAAGATCCACGGTATGGCCGCAGCGGAAGCGAAGAAAAGAGCACTCAGCCTTCTCGAGACAGTAGGCCTTTCCGACAAGGCAAAAGCCTATCCGGCACAGCTTTCCGGTGGACAGAAACAGAGGGTTGCTATTGCCCGTGCACTGGCAAGCAATCCGAAGATCCTTCTATGCGATGAGGCAACAAGTGCTTTGGATCCGCAGACCACGCAGCAGATTCTGGAACTTCTGCGGACGATCAACAAAGAAACGGGTATCACCATTATTATTATCACACACTCCATGAGTGTTGTCCGTGAGATCTGCAATCATGTCGCGATCGTAGAGAGCGGCAGGATCGTGGAAGACGGTCTGGTGGAGGAGATCTTCACACATCCTTCTTCGGACGTAGCCAGAAAGCTCGTCTTCGAGGGCGCCAATATCGCGGACGGACCGGTCAACGAGGCCGGTGTTGCATCCGACAGACCGCTGATCCGTGCGGTCTTCTCGACAAATTCCTCCTACGAGCCGGTCGTAGCCAATACGATCCTCAAGTTCCGTGAGCCGCTGAACATCCTCGGCGCGCACACCCTTGATGTCAACGGCGTTGCGCGAGGCGTCATGTACCTCGAGCTGTCGGAGACAAAGGAGACTGCCGAAAAGCAGATCGGTTATCTCAGAGAACGCGGCCTGCAGGTCGAAGAGATCGACAGAGACGTCCTGAAGAAAGAAACGGCGGAGGAATTGTAAAATGAGTGCACAGGAAATTGAAATGATTCTCGAAGGTGTCAGAGACACCTTATACATGACACTGGCAGCCACGCTTTTCGGCTATATCATCGGACTGCCGTGGGGAATTGCCCTTACTGTAACAAGCAAGGACGGACTTCATCCGCATACGGTCATCTATCGGATTCTCGATGTGATCACCAACATCATGCGATCCATTCCGTTCCTGATCCTTCTGATCCTGGTATTGCCTTTGACAATGCTGATCGTCGGAAAAACGTACGGCTCGACCGCAACGATCGTTCCGCTGGTTATCTCCGCGGCACCGTTCATTGCACGAATGGTAGAGTCCTCTCTGAAGGAAGTCGATCACGGCGTGATCGAAGCGGCCCAGTCGATGGGCGCGTCTAATCTGCAGATCGTACTGCGTGTCCTTCTGGGCGAAGCGAAAGTATCTCTTATTTCCGGAGCAACGATCGCTGTCGGAACGATCCTCGGATATTCCGCGATGGCCGGCACAGTCGGCGGCGGCGGACTCGGTGACATTGCCATCCGCTACGGTTACTACCGCTATCAGGCAAACATCCTGCTCGTGACCGTCATACTGCTGATCCTGCTCGTGCAGATCCTTCAGTACATCGGAAATCTGATTTCCGTAAAACTCGACAAGAGACATATCTGATACTATTACGTTGATACCGTCATGAAGAGTATTTCCGTAGTCTTCACGGCGCGTACAGGAACAGGAGCATTGCTTCGTTCCGATACATTTTTCAATTAAAGGAGAGAAAAACTATGAAAAAGAAAGCACTGGCACTTGTATTCGCAACTGTACTGACCGCAGGAACACTCGCAGGATGCGGAAGCTCCGCAGCTACGGCAACATCCGCAGCAGCATCCACATCCGCAGCATCCACATCCGCGGCAGCAGAAGGTGATAATGTGATCACTGTAGCAGCTTCCGAGACACCGCACTCCGAGATTCTTGCCGAGGCGGCAAAGATCCTCAAGGAGCAGGGCTATGATCTCGAGGTAACCGTTTTTGAAGATTATGTACAGCCGAACAATGTAGTAGAATCCGGCGAGTTCGACGCAAACTACTTCCAGCACATCAACTACCTCAATTCCTTCAACGAGGAGAACGGAACACACCTGGTAATTGCCGACAACGGCAAGATCCACTATGAGCCGTTCGGAATCTACGCGGGAACCAAGAGCGCGCTCGCCGATATCGCTGATGGCGATTCCATCGCGATCCCGAACGATACCACCAACGAGGCACGTGCCCTCCTTCTGCTTCAGCAGGAAGGCCTGATCAAACTCAAAGACGGTGTTGGCGTAACCGCTACCGTTAATGATGTAGAAGAGAACAAACTGAACCTGAACCTCGTAGAAGTTGAGGCTGCACAGGTTTCCAAACAGCTTCCGAGCGTTGCGTTCGGCGTTATCAACGGCAACTACGCGCTGGAGGCAGGACTCAATGTAGGTACCGATGCTCTTGCCATCGAGGCCGCTGACGGTGATGCGATCCAGCAGTACGTCAATGTTATCGCGGTAAAAGAGGGCAACGAGTCTTCTCCGAAGATCAAAGCTCTTGTAGACGCACTGAAATCCGACGAAGTTGTTAAGTTCATCGAGGACAACTACGAAGGCGCTGTTGTTCCGTATACCGGCGAATAATTCACATCCCGCGTAACCGCATTTCAATGCATTTTCAATGCTTTATCAAAAACAACTGTTTCTCCCGAATGCGGGAGGAACAGTTGTTTTTTTTAGGCAATTACTGGTATAATGACTATACATGCAGACTTTTCAATAAATTCTGCAGATATCATTTCGCAAATGAATTCCGTGAACAAAGACGATCTTAAAATCGCATTGGCAGCGGAATGGGCACTCACCAGGGGAGGTGCGTATGGAATACAGAAGATTCGGAGATACTCTTGTGATCCGCATGGATCCGGGAGAAGAGATCGTAGCCGGGATCGCGTACATTGCGGAGAAGGAAAATATTTCTTTGGCGAATGTATCCGGGCTTGGCGCGTTGAACTATATGGAGACCGGCCTTTTCGATACGACGGAGAAAAAGTTCATCGGACATGAATATGAAGAGGCACTGGAAGTCACATCACTGACAGGGACGATCACGAGACAGGACAAAGAACCATACCTGCATCTGCATATGAGCGCCGGAAAAGCGGAAGGTACAGTTGTTGGCGGACACCTGAAGAAGGCGGTCGTCAGCGCGACGGCGGAGATCGTGGTTCGCGAGATCGACGGGGAAGTCGGCAGACGTTTTGATCCGGAGATCGGCTTGAATATCTTCGAGTTCTGAGTTTTTGCAGGACGGAAGAAATCGGAAACAAGATCCTGGAAATACCCCGGCATGAAATCCGGAGCAAAACCCGGAGTAATATCCGGAACAGGATCCGGGATAATAACGGAATAGTAACAGGAAAAAATGATGGCGCATGCGCAGAATTACATGAAAAGGGGGCTCTATGAAAAAAAAATCGAAAGTAATGGCAATCGCGGCAATCGCAGCAGCTGCATCCATGGCACTTACCGGCTGTTCCAAGGAGTGGACGGTAAAGGATATTCTGGAGTTTGATCAGATCGTGACCGATGCCGGCTTTGAGGTCGATGACATCACCGATCTTGACGCCAATGTGGAAGAGGAGAAGGACGCTTTCTACGGATCGGACGGCTCCATCTGCTATTACAATATGGACAGCATCAAGAGCGCGATGGAATTCTATGACGATCTGCATGATGAAGTAGAGGACAACTTTGTCGATGCGGCAAAAACTTCCACAACGACGGAGGAAGGAATCGGAAATCATCAGTATTACACGGCAGATACCGACAGCGAATATATTGAGGTCATCCGTGTGCAGGATATCGTTATCACGGTATATTCGACAGGCAGCGAAGATCTGATGAAGAGCACGGCTGACCTGCTTCATTCCGAGGCGTAAGCTTCGAGATGTGAGCTGCGAGGCTGAGCTACAGGCGTGAGCTCCGAGGCGTAAGCTCCGAGGCGTAAGCTCCGAAACGTGAGCTCCGAGATGTAAGCTCCGTGACGTAAGCTTCGAGACAGCTGCAAGAATAACAACAAGTATAACTTCAAGGTTCAGAAACAGGAGAGATGGCTGGGCGCGCGCAGGCGGCTCAGCCATTTTGTATGGGAGGCAAAAAATGAGAAGAGAGTATCGGGAAATGATCCTCGAGCTTCGGCACAGGCTGCATGAGAACGCGGAACTTTCAGGAAATGAGGTGCAGACAAAAAAGATCCTGATGAACTTTTTAAGGGAGCATACCGGGCTTTCTGTCACGGACCGCGGCACATGGTTCTATGCTGCGGCAGTTCCGTCGGAATCGGATATGAGACCTGCCGCCCAGACAAGGCCCTGTAAGGATAGTGATACCGATCGGTGCGCGGCGAAAGGCCCGATTGCGTTTCGCGCCGATATGGACGCGCTGCCGATTCCGGAGACGATCGACCTTCCGTATGCGTCCTGTAATCCCGGTGTTTCGCACAAGTGCGGCCACGACGGGCACAGCGCGGCACTTGCGGGACTCGCGCTGGAGGCAGACCGCCTTCTGCGGGAGAGTAAATTAAGCCGACCTGTGTATCTGATCTTCCAGCACGCAGAGGAAATCGGGGCAGGCGGCGCGGTTTGCGCGGAACTTCTGGAGGAAAAAAAGATTTGCGAGGTCTATGCCTTCCATAACCTCGGCGGTTTTCCGGAGAATGCGATCGTCTATCGGAGAAACCAGACGCAGCCGGAGTCGGAAGGGCTGACGATAACATTCCGGGGCAGGCCGTCTCATGCGTCGGCACCGGAAAACGGCATCAACCCAGCCCGTGCGATTGCGAAGATGATTGATTATGCAGGAAAACTTGCAGAAATCCGCGGCGGTGATCGAATTGACGAGCCCACGGAGGATCGATCCTGCATGGCTTTATGCACGATCGTCCATGTGCGTGTCGGAAAACGGGACTTCGGTGTTTCGGCGGGAGACGCGGAAATTTCGGTCACACTGCGCTCCGACAGGGAAGCAGTCATGAAGCAGATGGAGGCCGGCCTTCTGGAGTATGCGGAAAAGGTGGCGGACAGCGAGCATCTGAAGGTGTCGCACAGCATTGCCGATTATTTTCCGGAGACTAGAAATGAGGATGGCTGTCTGAATCGGGTTCTTGCGGCAGCCGCGAAGACCGGCCGGCAGGTGATCGCCATGCCGGAGATCTGGCGTGCCTCCGAGGATTTCGGTTATTACACGAGAAAAACGCCCGGTGCAATGTTCTACATCGGCACCGGAGTAGACCACGCACCGCTTCACACAACGGCATACGATTTTGACGATGCGATCCTGGAAACGGCAGTGGATATGTTTAAGGAGTTGATCTGATATGCGGCAGATTATTAAGGTAGTTTACCGTATCAGCAGATAGAATCCGTACAGAAGGCCGAGGAAGAGTACATTGATCCACGTAAAGTGGAGAAGGTATCTTCCCCGGCTTTCTGCGTTCTGTTCGGCGAAGAGCTTATACGTAATGAGACTGGCCATCGACGCGATCAGGGTTCCGAGTCCGCCGAGGTTCGTGCCGATCACAAGTGCCGCTCCGTTTTTCGTGAATCCCGAGAGAAGGAGTGCCGCAGGCACGTTGCTGACGACCTGGGAAGCCAGAATGGCGGTCAGGGTCTCGCGGCCTTCCATGATCGACCGGAGAAAATTCTGTACGGCATCAGCCCGGCCGATATTTCCGATAAAAACAAAGAAGAAGATAAAAGTGACAAGGAGCGAGTAATCGACGCGAAGGAGGATCTTACGGTCTTTGATCAGAACGGCGGCGATCGTCACGGCAAGCAGGATCCTGTAATCGAGGACTCTTGCGACCGCCAGAAGTGCTGCCAGAAAGAAGATCAGATAGAAAACGAAAGATCCTGTGCGCAGGGGCATGACATCCCCGGCGTGAACGGAACTCCGCGTAACCCGATCAGCTCGTGCGTTCCCGGTGGCTTCCGGGGAAAGAACACCGTCCTCACCATGCATGCCGTGTTTTTCCCGGCGCGGCTTACGCCGTCCGCAGAACAGGGCGGTGAAGACTGCGATCAGAGCGATGGACAGCAGCGTATACGGGAGCATGATGCCAATAAATTCATTCATCGAGAAGTCGTACGCGGAGTACAGATACAGATTCTGCGGATTGCCGAACGGGGTCAGCATGCTGCCGAGGTTGGCCGCAACGGTCTCAAAGATCAGGGTGAAGAGAAGATCATCGGCAGAGTCTTGGATTCCTGCAAAAACGAGCATCGTAAACGGGACTACCGTGACGAGTGTCACATCATTCGTGAGAAACATGCTGAGTACAAAAGAGAGAAAAACCAGAAGCAGGGAGATCTGCCGTGTGGTGTGAACGCGGCTGATCAATGCACGGCTTAAGGCATCGAAAAAGCCGGCCTCTTTCATGCCGGCGACAACGGTCATCAGGCAGAAGAGAAGACCCAGTACCCGGTAGTTGATATAGCCCGCGTACGCTGCATCCGGATGGATGATGAAGCAGGATACGATCGCGAGAAGTCCGGCGATGACGAGAACGGTTTCTTTTTTGATGAACGCAAGGATCGAACGAAACATAGTATAGGTACCTCCGAATATTCCGTAGAAGAGTATAACAGAAGTGATGTAGTTTTTGCAGGATATGTTATACTGATAATTAAGAATTTTGCATGGGGATTTTGAGATCGGAATTCCGTCGGGAGCAGGATAATAATTTGTAACGAGAATTTTCAGGAGGGCGATGTCATGTCAGGTTTTGAAGATCTGCGAATCGTTGATAACTTCTATCAATCGTCATTGTTTTTTCCGATGCCGGCCGTGCTGATCAGCACACTGGCCGATGACGGCAGCACGACCTGCGGGCCGTATTCGCTGCTTTCGCCGTTCTATGTGGCGGGGAAGGAATATTACGCATTCATGCTCGAAGCGCGAAATTCCTCGAACACCGCGCAGAATCTGATCAAGCGGAAAAAGTGCGTTATCAACTTCCTGCCGGATGATCGAAAAACGTTTAAAGAGATGGTCCGGCTTGGCTGGCCCGGCGACACGCCGGCGGAGAAAATGAAGGATTTCCGTTTTCACCTCGAGGACGGCCTGCGAAAAGAGGAGGATCCGTCCGGGGTCTATCCGCAGGTGATCTCGGAGGCGGTCGAGGCTGTGGAATGCACCTGGGTGGATACGCTGGACAACGCGGAAAATGACGGCCCGATGGCGAATGGCGCGGACCATTACGAGCTGGAGAAATACCATGATTTCAACGGGATCACTTCGCCGTACGGGGCGCACTTCGTGCTTCGGATCGACCATATCCTGATGAAACCGAAGTATAAAAACGCCATCGTGCGCGGCGTGAAAGCCGGCGATTTTCCGCCGCTTCCGGTCGACTACGGCTATCGCGATTCGAAGAATTTCTGGTACCACAAGCACAGAAGGCTTCTCCCGGAACTTCTGCCCATGCGGCAGACGACCGTGGAGAGCGTGCGCTACGCGGCAAAGCGGCTGCAGACGAATGTGACCTTTACGGATGAAGCGCTGGAGAAGATCGTCAATGTACCGCGAATCTTTCTTCCGACCGTGCTGAAGGGCTGCGTGAAGTGGGCGGAAGAAAATAATGTGCAGGTGATCGGCGCGAAGGAAATGGAGATCATCAACGACAAACGTTCAAAGGAGAAAAACAAGTAACAATATCTTCGGGAATGACCGTAACGTAAGCGGAGGATGAAAACATGGATGAAGAATGGGGCGAAATCGAGTTTAACGAGCCGTATGAAGGCGAGCTGATCAATGAGATCAACGGCGTAAAGCTGCCGGAGGAATATATCAATTTCATGCGGGATCACAACGGCGGCGAGGGAGACCTCGGTGAGACCTGGATCACGATCTATGCGCTGGAGGAGCTGCAGCAGATCAATGATGATTATGAGGTTCGCGACAATCTGCCGGGAACCGTGATCTTCGCGACCGGGGACGGAACGGAATTCTACGGCGTAAACAAGGACGGCGAATATTTCAATGTTCCGGAGACCTTCGATCCGAAGGATATCACGATCCTCACCGACGAGTTCGACGAACTACCGGAGAAGATCAATGAATTCTGGAGATAGCAGGCGGGGAAAATAACGGATTCCGGAGATAACCGCAGGGGAAAAACAGATGGATAAACCGACAGTAGTTGTAGTAAATGCAGGAAAAATGAACTTTGACGGACGGCTGGATTTCGGCGTTTTGTCCGGGAATACGATCGTTTATGACGACAGTACCTCCGAAGAAGTGGTTCAAAGAGTGAGAGAAGCGGCGGCAGACGCGGTCGTTACAAAGGAACTTCCCGTCACCGCGGAGATGATCGGGGCATTTCCGGAGTCCGTCAGGCTGATCGTCGAAGCCGGAACAGGATACAACAACATTGATCTGGCAGCCGCGAAGGTGAAGGGGATCACTGTCTGCAATATCCCTGCTTACAGTTCAAAGAGAGTTGCCCAGACAGCCGTCATGCTGATGCTGAATCTGGCATCGACCATGCAGGTGCAGATCCGGATGCTGGAGCGCGGGGATCATTCGAACTTCACGAGACACCTGTCCGTGCCGCATGTGGAATTGAACGGCAGGACACTGGGCATCGTCGGCGCGGGAAATATCGGCCGGGAAGTGATCCGCATCGCGAGAGCGATGGACATGAACGTACTTATCTATCAGCGGCATCCGGGAGTCGACAGTGACGGCATCCGTTATGTCCCGTTCGAGACACTTCTGTCCGAGAGTGACTTTATCTCTCTTCACTGTCCGCTGACGGCGGAAACGCGGCATCTGATCAATGCGGAGACGATCGCGCGGATGAAGAAGACTGCTTTTCTTATCAATACTTCCCGCGGTGCGCTTGTGGATGAACCGGCGCTGATCGAGGCACTGAAAACCGGCAGGATCGCGGGAGCCGGCCTGGATGTACAGGAAAGCGAACCGCCGGCTGAGGACAATCCGCTGTACACCATGGAAAATGTGATCCTGACACCGCACATGGGCTGGAAGGGCATGGAGACCCGGCAGCGGCTCGTATCGATCATCGCGGAGGACATTCATGGATTTTTCGGCGGAGAGCCGGTCAACGTGGTGGGCTGACGAGGCGCGGCAGATTGCGAACGGCGGCGCGCAGAAGGTGGCGGTTGGCAGATCGCGTATGACGGGGAGAAGATATGGCGGAATTTGAGAAGCTGGCAGCGGTGCCGGGAAATGACAACTGGGAAAAACTGACGCATCGCAAGGAGGCGCTGTATTCGCGGACTGAGGATGTCCGAAGCCCGTTCGGGCGCGATTACACCCGAATCCTTCATTCACGCGGTTACCGGCGGATGAAGCACAAGACACAGGTCTTCTATAATATCGATAACGACCACATCTGCACGCGTATGGAGCACGTGGCGCATGTGGAATCGGTGGCCGGGACGATCGCCGCGGCACTCGGCCTGAACCAGGAACTGACGAAGGCAATCGCAATCGGACATGACATCGGCCATGCGCCGTTCGGTCATCAGGGCGAACACGTCCTCGACGAATTGAGCCGGAAGTATCTCGGGACGGAATTCTGGCACGAACGGAACGGTCTGCATTTTGTGGATGACGTCGAATTGCTCGCGGATAATTATAACGAAAAGCGAAATCTCGATCTGACCTACGCGGTACGTGACGGGATCATTTCGCACTGCGGAGAGCTTGACCAGAACGGCCTTCATCCGCGTGACGGGCTGATCGATCTGGATGAATTCCGGACAAAGGGCCAGTTCCAGCCGGCGACGTGGGACGGCTGCGTCGTGAAGATGGCAGACAAGATCGCCTACGTCGGCAGAGATATCGAGGACGCGATCAGCCTCGGCTTTATCGGGGACGAAGAGAAGCAGCAGCTGATCGAGATGGCACGCGCGAATGACGAACGCGCCATGAATACAACGGTCATTATGCACAACATGATCATCGATATCTGCGAAAACAGCACGCCGGAGAAGGGAATCTGTCTCAGCGAACGCTTCAGTGATCAGCTGAACGAGATCAAGAAATTTAATTACCGCTATATCTACGGAAATAAGCGGTTCAAGCCGTATCAGGAATATTCCGCGCTGGTTCTGAACCAGATCTTCGATTCGCTGCTGGATCAGTACGACGGCCGGCACACATGGGATAATCTGGCAAAGGAAAGACGGTATCGCCCGGAGACGATCGCCTCCTTCGAGGGCTGGCTTGCGGAATACTGCGAGCCGAAGATCGTTCCGGAAGGGCCGCTGAAGCAGGCTGCTTTTGTCTGCCGCAATCGAAAGATCTACGGAACACTGGATGAGAAGGAACAGTACATCCACGCGGTGCTGGACTATGTATCCGGGATGAGCGACCGCTTCGCCGTGAAGGTATTCGGGGAACTGCTGAAATATTGATGGGGCATTTTTGCAGGCAGCCATTCCGTAATATGCCGATCTGCCGGAAAGTAGGGCGTTATTACATTTGCCAATCGGATCATAATGGGCTTCGGATATTCCGAAGCCCATTTCTTTGTATATCAAAATATCGCACCGAATATGGAATATCGCACCGAATATGGAATATCGCACCGGATATGGAATATCGCATCGGATAGGGAAGCGGTGGAACCGTTAATTTCCAATCGTTTCCCGGATATGGTATTATTGATAAAGAAGTATTTAAATTTATTTCGGAGATCGTTATGAATGACATAAAAAAACGGGAGGAACGCATTCTGCGTTTTTCCTTCCTATGCAGCCTGGCGCTTACCGCAAGTGAGGTCGTGATGGCCCTTATTCTGAGGTCGTACTCCGTTCTGATGGACGGCATCTACGACTCTTCGGAACTGATCCTGATGGGACCTTTTCTGGTTCTGGTCCCGCTGCTCTACAAACCGGTAACAGAGAAAAGACCCTATGGTTATGCCCAGTTTGAATCGGTATTTCTGATCGTGAAATACGGCATACTGCTGATGGTCACGATTCTGATGATCTACAGCAACATCCAGGTGATACTGAGCGGAGGCCACCACATTGAATTCAACAAGGTCGCCCTCTATGAGATGATCATCGGTCTATTGTGCGTTGTCGTTTATCTGATCCTGCACCGCTTCTGCAGAAAGAGGACGTCACCGACCGTTGCTTCGGAACTTTTTCTGTGGAAGCAGGATATCGTGGGAAGTATCGGCCTGACGATCGCGTTTGCCGCCGAGTATCTGCTGCAGGGGCAGGCAGCCGTACTGGCGCCCTATGCGGACTCGGTGGTCGCGATCGTTCTGGCGGTCCTGCTGCTCCGGGAACCGGTGACCTGCCTGATCCGGGAATTCAGGGAACTGGTGCTCTTTGCGCCGGATGACGCGACGATGGAGATCATCCGCGGCTGTGTGGAGGATGCCCTTCTGAATTATTCCTATACCTGTTCCTTTCTCGATGTGATCCGCACCGGGCGTAAATACTGGGTGGAGATCTATGTGATGCCCGACCATATTACGGGTATGGTCGATGTGCGCCACTGGGCATCGATCCGTGAGCAGATCCATGAGTCGCTGGAAGCGAAGATCGGGCCGAACTATGTGGAGCTGATCCCGGATATCCCGGATCATGCGGTGGAGAACAGGGAAAATTTAACATTTGATCAAAAGACACAAGGATGAGCCCTTCTCTTTGTATAGAATTTCTCCTGAGAAGTGTATATAATTAAGGGCTGTGTGCGGCTTCTGCACACAATATTTTCAAGGGGAAAGTTTATGGAAACAGATATGACGAAGGGACGCCCGGCGGCAATTTTGCTTCGGTTTGTGATCCCGCTTATCATTGGCAATATTTTTCAGCAGCTATACAACATGGTCGATACGATCATCGTCGGACGCTTCGTCGGGCAGGGTGCCCTGGCTGCAGTCGGCTCCACAGGTACGGTCATGTTCCTTATTACCGGTCTTGCGATGGGCCTGACAACGGGCTTTGCCGTCCTGACGGCGCAGATGTACGGCGCGAAGAAGGAAAAACGTCTCCGCGGAAGCGTCGCGAACGCGATCCTTCTGGCGGTGGTCTTTGCGGTGATCCTTACGGCTGCTTCGGTCAGTATCATGCATCCGCTTCTGAAACTGATGAATACACCGACGGATATCTATAAGGATGCCTATACATATATCACGATCATCAGCTGGGGACTGGTTTCGACGGTCTTCTATAATCTCGCATCCGCTTTACTGCGGGCGGTGGGAAACAGCCGCGTGCCGCTTTACTTCCTGATCCTGTCGGCAGGGCTGAATGTTGTACTCGATCTTGTGCTGATCGTCGGTGCTCATCTCGGAGTCGCCGGTGCGGCGCTTGCCACCGTTATTTCACAGGGTATCTCTGCCATCCTCTGCTTCGTATATATCATGAAGAAGGTCACGATTCTGAAACCGCGGAAGGGCGAGTGGCGCCTGGATATAGGAATGACGCTGTATCAGCTGAAGGTCGGCGCGCCGATGGCCCTGCAGTTTGCCATAACGGCTTCCGGCACGATGATCATGCAGTCAGCTGTCAATATGTTTGGATCAACGTCGATTGCGGGCTTTACCGCGGCATCGAAGCTGGGAAATCTACTCACGCAGGGAATGCCGGCGATGGGACAGGCAATGGCAACGTATGGCGGCCAGAACTTCGGTGACCGGCAGATCGATCGCATCAGCAAAGGCGTCAGGGCGGCTATTCTGCTTGAGACCGGCTATTCGCTGATCGCGGCGGCACTGGGCGTGATTCTGCTTCGCCCGGCGCTCGGACTGTTTTTCGATGCGTCGGCTGATTTCGCAGCGCTCCTGCCATCTGCCAGAACGTATGCGTATCTGTCCTACATGTTCTATATTCCGCTCAGCTTTATCTTCATCTTCCGCAATACGATGCAGGCCTGCGGCTACGGCATCCTGCCGATGCTGGGAGGCGTTACGGAACTTGCGGCACGCTGCGTGACGGCGGCGATCGCGATGCGGATGGAGAGCTATCTGGTTGCCTGCGCGGGAGATCCGGCGGCATGGCTCGCGGCGGCCGTTTTTACCGCGGCAGCCTACCTGTGGGTGATCCGTGATATCCGCAGGCGGTACGCATCCGGCACAGCATGAAAGGTTATGACATGGTTCAATTAACGGATTATCTGTACAGCGGCGATACGCTGCCCTACATCATTCGAAAATACGCGCGCGATCTGAAGAAGGACGCGCAGCAGACGGAAAATGCGGTCGATCTGGCGCATTGTGAATTCCTGCTGGGACTTTCCGATCTGCTGGAGCATAACGATTTCCTGACTTCGCAGTCACAGCGGATCCGCGACTTCTATAAGTTTCTGGCAGGTAAGTATCCTTATCTTGCCTTTACGTTCCGTGGGCGAATCAAATCGCTGATCCGCGCCGAGGAGAAGTTCAACGCCTATATAGTGGAGTATACCTACGAATACTATACGAAGCACAAGAAGATCCCGCCGGTCGAGGATCTGCTCAAAGAGGTGCAGCGCTTCCGTGATCTGATCGCCTACCGTATCGTGATCTCGCTTCCGAAGTACAATCTGAAGCCGGGACAGGATATTAAGAAAGAAGAGATCAAATACCTGTACAAGATCGCCAATGAACTGCCGGATTTTCTGGAAGCACGAGGCTTTACGGCGGAGGTCACGGGCCTGGAGCAGAACAGGAAATCCGAGCTGCTGCGCCGGGGACTGTATCCGTTCTACCGGGACTATGTGGAGAGCCCGAAGGAGTACGGATACCAGTCGCTCCATATCGCGCTGCAGGATAATGTATCCGGCTCGCATATCGAGGTCCAGCTCCGGACGAAGTATATGGATGATCATGCCGAGATCGGAAATGCCAATCATGCCGATTACGAGAATCACCAGCAGAAGGAACGGTCCAGAAGGGAAACGCTGAAGCCCGGGATCTCGAAGTATTTCGATGACGCATACGTTCGAATGATGAATCTGGCGAAGCTCAATCTGGCAGAGATCGATGTGAACATGTTTGCCGCGATCGACAATCATCTGATCAACGACGGCTGCGGCCTGTATCGAGGCCGGCTGATCCTGCCGTACGAACATCTGTCGAAATTCCAGAATGACCGGATTGACTGAAGGGGACGAATGACCGGATCGACTGAAGGGGGCGAATGACCGGATCGACTGAACGGAACGAATGACCGGGCCGATGGATCGATCGACGGAACGGAAATTACTCAAATTTCAGTATTTTCATCTCTCAACAATTTTATTATAGTGTATTCATGAAACAGGCAAGGACGCCGAAGAAGGATGTCCCTGCCTGTTTTTTTTATTCTTTTGGAAAAAATCCGGGAAAGGAGGAAATGGACATGTGCAGCATTTTGGCATACTGCGGAGAACAGGGTTCGGAAACGATGCTTCAGGCACTTTTAGACAGAACAGCTTCAAGAGGACCGGATGATTCCCGCTTACTCAAGGTAGAAAAGGGGTATCTGGGATTCAATCGCCTCTCGATCATGGGACTTACACCGGAAGGAATGCAGCCTTTTACATTGAATGGAAACTGTGTTGTCTGCAATGGGGAGATCTACAATTTCCGGAAGATCAGAGAAAAGCTGAAAAAGCTGGGATACGTTTTTCACTCCGACAGCGACTGCGAGATCCTGCTTCCTTTTTACGAGCAGTTCGGAAC
>JAXJTA010000065.1:0-1706 GCA_036309825.1 Eubacterium sp.
ACGTTTACTACAACGGAAGCGCTTATTCCGATCTGCAGATCGTGAAGGATATCGCCGGAAGCGCAACGCAGGTGGAGGGGAGTGCCTCCGGGGAGAACCTGTCGCAGGTGAAGAATAACGTCCTCTACAAGAGTATGGCGGTGACCTTTCCGGACAATGAAGCGGGGACGGTCATTGCGGCATGCCCGCTGAACCAGATCCCGCCGTCGATGCGGCTGTGGCTGATCGAGATGGTGCTGCTCATTATCCTGATCCTGACGCTGACGAGCCTTGCCATGAGCTTCTGGATCTATCGAGGCGTGATCGAGCCGATCGATGCCCTGAAGAAGGCCACGCAGAATATCCGGGACGGCAACCTGGATTTCAGCCTGAGCAATCAGGAGTGCGGTGTACGCGAGATCAACGAACTCTGTCAGGATTTCGATGAGATGCGGATCCGCCTGAAGGAGTCGGCAGAGGAGAAGGTACAGTTCGATAAGCAGAGCAAGGAACTGATCAGTAATATTTCGCATGACCTGAAGACACCGGTCACCGCGATCCGCGGCTACGTCGAAGGAATCATGGACGGCGTTGCCGATACGCCGGAGAAGATGGACCGGTATGTCCGGACGATCTACAACAAGACGAACGATGTGACGCGGCTCCTCGATGAGCTGACGACGTATTCGAAGATCGATACCAACCGCATTCCGTATAACTTTACGAAGATCCGCATCTCCGACTATTTCGAGGACTGCGTGGAAGATATCAGCATGGATCTGGAATCCCGCGGTATCAAGCTGACCTACTTCAATTACCTGCAGAAGAGCGAGTATATCATCGCGGATCCGGAGCAGCTCCGCCGCGTGGTAAATAATATCATCGGAAATTCCATCAAGTACATGGATAAGGAAAAGGGAGCGATCAATATCCGCCTGCGTGACGTGGGCGATTTCGTGCAGGTGGAGATCGAAGATAACGGCAGAGGTATCGCCCAGGCCGACATAACACGGATCTTCGACCGTTTTTACCGGAGCGATTCGTCGCGAAACTCGAGAGGCGGCAGCGGCATAGGCCTGTCGATCGTGAAGAAGATTCTGGAGGATCATGAAGGGAAGGTATGGGCGTCCAGTAAAGAGGGCGTCGGTACAACGATATATTTTGTGCTTCGCAAGTACCGCGAGGAGACTGCGCAGGACATGACACAGGAAACAACAGGAGATAAAAAGTATGAGCAAAATTCTGATCGTAGAAGATGAGGAGTCCATTGCGGACCTGGAGAAGGACTATCTGGAGCTTTCCGGATTTGAAGTGGTGATAGAAAATCAGGGTGACCGGGGACTGGCCCGCGCGCTGACCGAGGAGTACGATCTCTTTATTCTGGATCTGATGCTTCCGGGCGTTGACGGCTTTGAGATCTGCAAGCAGATCCGTGAGAAGAAAAATACGCCGATCATCATTGTATCGGCGAAAAAGGATGATATCGACAAGATCAGAGGCCTCGGCCTGGGGGCCGACGACTACATGGTGAAGCCGTTCAACCCGCTTGAGGCGGTTGCCCGCGTGAACTCCTGCCTGCGCCGCGTGCGGGGAACCATGGCGAGGTCACAGGCCCAGACGGTGCCCTCGCGGGCGCTGCGCTGCCGCGACCTCGATCTGGATGTTGACGCCTGCCTGCTCACGCGCGCCGGCGAGCCCATCGACCTCACGCCCGTCGAGCTACGCAT
>JAXJTA010000066.1:0-8048 GCA_036309825.1 Eubacterium sp.
ATCGGCTGCGGTGTCTGCGTTGTTTACTGCCCGACCCGCGCATGGACCAGAAGCAAGGAACATTACTACCGCGTGGCTCTTCTCGGCCGTACCGGTAAGAAAAACCCGCGTCTGGGTGAGAACTTCCTGAAATGGGTCGACGAGGACTCTATCCTCAAGATCATCAAGAACACCTACGAATATCTGGATGCTTACCAGGATCGCGGCGCCGTTGAGAACAAGGAGCACATCGGCTACATCGTAGACCGTACCGGTTTCGAAGAGTGGCTCCGATTCGCCATGAAGGATGTTCACTTCGGGCCGAAGGTTGAGATGAACGGAAGACCGTACTGGAGCGGTGAGCATTACGACCAGTCCAACGAGCTTCGTCATTCCCAGTACCGCTTCTCCGACAGACCGTTCGATGATTTCGGAATGGTTCCGAGAGAAGACGAACCGCCGAAGAAGAGATAAATTTACCAAAAAGAGAAGCGGGTGCGCCCGCTTCTCTTTTTGCATTCTGTCACTTTTCGATCAGATCCTCCATGGCACATCCAAGTACCTTTGAAATCCGGTACAATGTTTCTGAACTTGCCTTGTTAATATCTTTCTTTCGCTGCTCGTACATTTGAATAGAACGAAGGCTGACACCGGACATTTTTGCCAGATCCGACTGCGTGCATCCGTAGATGTTGCGTATCCGTTTCAGGTTTGTATCCGGGAAAAACTCCTTCACTTTCTCTTCCGCTGCATCCGCAAATTTTGACACATCTGCCTCGTGAAGGGTAAAATACATTCTCTCCAATTCCGCATAAGACAACGCTTTAAAGATCTCACTGTATTTTCTGCCGGATCTCCATTGATAGTAGGCAACTGCCCAGCCGATCCAGTACTGGGAGGTTCTGCCGTATCGATTCTGCGGCTCTATCTCCACATTTCTGCCGCGTGTTTCCCGGATGATATCCTTCACAAGCTCGATCCCGCTCTTACCTGCCAGATAGAGCGGCTCCCCCTTTTCCATCGCATCGCTGACAGTGCTCACCACGAACATCTTGACAAAATCTTCTCCGGAAATCTTACAGATATTTACTGCCGTATCAAAGGCCTCTCCCAGAACAGCCTGGGCTTTACTCACATACATTTCGGGGTATGCGTGGATCATCATTCCTGATACCGCCTTTCATAATGTCACGGATATACAGCTCATCATTTTCCTCTTCCTGCATATCCATAAACAGCCGGTTTGCTTCATCATTTCTGGTCTTGCGACGAACGTAATAGGTATCTTTATCCGCGATCTCGAATCCTTCAAACCGCAATTTTGAAAACGCGTACTTTGATTTGAGAACGATCTGTTCACCCAGTTTGCCAAGCCTCATCGCCCTGGCAAGCTGCTCTACGGATATCCCGTTGTTTAGAAACGCTTCCGCGTAATCAAAATACGAATCATCCGCGCGATATCCGGTGATCAGGTCATAAGCATTCACGTTGACGCCGAAATTCTCGATCAGATACCGTTTGGCTCTGCCTGCAACAGGCGTTTTTATCGAGAACAATCTGTGCTCAACAAGAACCGCTATCCAATTCAGGATCGTGTAATCCGGACTGTTCAGATTCAGCACTTTGAGATATTCCGTTTCCAGTGAATAGCAGTTGGAAAAACCGTTTTTCCGGGCAGAGACCGCCCATTCCTTTGCCAGATCCTTGCTTTCCGTACAATAAAAACCGATTCCAAAATCGTTGTTCTGCTTTCCCTCACCAAATACTGGTTTCTCAATGACCTTTTCGGAGCCATGATATAAAATTATCTTCTGATTCATTCACTCTCGCCTCCGGGGTAATTAAAAGGCATTCTACATACCGATTTTCCTAATTTATTCAGAACTGCCTCTAACGAAATAATATCACTACAGTGATAGTTATTCAAGTATCAAACGCCGGTTTCAGTACAAAAAATGCCCGACCAACGCCGCTTAACCGGCCTTGCATCGGGCATAAAAACTCAGCATGCCTGCACTTCCTCAGTGCGCGAGCACCTCACAGCCATCTTCGGTGATAACGACCTGCACCTCCCACTGCGCGGACGGCTTGCCGTCGGCCGTGTAGATCGTCCAGCCGTTGTCCTCATCTTCGTAGATCTCGTCGGTGCCCATATTGACCATCGGCTCGATCGTAAAGCACATGCCCGGAACCATCAGCATCTCGGTTCCCGGTGTGGATACGTAGCTTACCCACGGATCCTCATGGAACTCAATGCCGCAGCCGTGTCCGCCGATCTCGCGAACGACCTTGTAGCCGTTCTCAACAGCATGCTGATGGATCTTGCTTCCCATATCGCCGAGGAAGGTCCATGGCTTCGCATTCTGAATACCGATCTCTACACATTCCTTCGTGACCTCGACAAGCTTTCTGTTCTCGGGAGAAACATCACCGATACAGAACATTCGCGAAGAATCCGAGAAAAATCCTTTATAAATGGTGGAAACATCGACGTTGATAATATCGCCGTCCTGCAGAATGACATTTTCATCCGGAATGCCGTGGCAGACCTCTTCGTTGATCGAAGTGCAGACGCTCTTCGGGAATCCCTCATAATTGAGCGGTGCCGGGATCGCGCCGGATTTTGTTGTCACATCATAGACGATCTTATCGATTTCTTCGGTTGTCATGCCCACACAGATCTTCTCCGCAACCTCGTCAAGCACCGCATTGTTGATCTTCGCGCTCTCGCGGATCCCCTCGATCTGGGCCGGTGTCTTGATCAGTCCGTGATGCGGAACGATGGCACCCGCAAGTTCAAACTTGCGGATCTTCTCATCGAATGCCATATGGCAGAATTTGTATTTCTTGCCGCTTCCGCACCAGCATGGATGGTTACGGTCGATCTTATGATTTGTTAAAGTCATTTCTCTCGCCTCTTCCTATATTCTTTCGATTCTTATTTTTCGGTATGTATCCCCGATCCCCGGACATTTCTGCCCGTGCATGCCTTCCTACCGCTGTCACTACAGCCGGAGTTCGCCCGCCGATCGACTGTATTTTCGCCGAAGATCGTCCCCCGGCGGCATTTCCGGCCGCACTTACCGTGCCTGCGCCTGTGCCTGTCTCTCGCGGTAACTGATGTACAGGTTGCCCCAGTCACCGATCTTGTCGAGCACCGGGCCAAACTCCTGCCCGATCTCCGTCAGCGAATACTCAACTCTCGGCGGCACCTCGGCATACACCTTGCGTTCGACCAGTCCCTCCTTCTCCAGGAGCTTCAGCTGCGAAGACAGCGTTGCATGCGTCATCTCCGGCATCTTCTTCTGCAGCTCATTGAAGCGTTGTGTCTCACCATCCAGGTGATGCATGATCAGGATCGACCATTTTCCCTGCAGCAGCTTCTGCGCTGTCACATAGGGACATTTACTGAAATTATCCATCCGGTTACACTTCCTTTCTCATCCCGTATCCCCAACGTACCTACCTTCGAGGTATCCTGAAAGATACCATGTATCACGAAAAATCGTTCTTGTCAGATTTCCGGGCTTTATTATAATTGAACCAGGTTCGAAAACAATACCATATCAAAAACTTATACCATTGTAGCACCGGTCTTCCGGGAAGTCTACTTCAATCTTTTATTAATGTTTCGGCAATACAATGGAGATTCCGATTCCGGATACACGGAACATCGGCCACCTAATGCCCTAATCAACGGAAAGGACAATGTTTTTTATGAAAGTTATTCGCAGACACCTTACCCTCATCATGGCGCTGTTTTTTCTCGCCGTCGTTCTTCTGGGAACAACTGCCTACGCCGTACAGGCCGAGCAGTTCGAGGACGTCTATCTGGACGGGACCTCCATCAACGGCTTCGATGTAAGCGGCAAAAACGCCGCCGACGCCACCGCGCTCCTGAAGCAGCAGGCGGAAAGCTACGCGCTGACCATCAATTTCCGTGACGGTTCCTCGGAGACGATCAACGGTTCCGACTTCGGTCTAACCTATACCGATGACGGCGCGGCATCGAAGCTCCTTGCGTCGCAGAACAAGTATTCCTGGATCGGCTCCGTTTTTGGAAAAACGAATGAATACACGGTCGATACCGAATATACCTATGATTATGATACACTCGCCGCGCTTGTCATGGCGCTTCCGGAACTTCAGGATGAAGCGATGGTCGCTCCGACCGACGCGCAGGTCGTTTATGCGGACGGTACTTATTCCGTGACCGGTGAGACCGAAGGAAATCTTCTGGACAAAGATGCCGTTCTTCGCGCCGTAACGATCGCCGTGGATAACGAAAGCACCGCTCTCGATCTTGCCGCAGTAGACGGCGTTTACGCAGCGCCGGCAGTCACGACCGCCGATGCAGCGTCTCTCCAGTCCACTGCCGATCAGCTGAATCAGTTCACCACGGGTTCTGTTACCTACCAGCTGCCGGACGGTACCACACAGACCCTTGACGGAAATACGACCCGCAACTGGCTCTCCGTCGATGAGAACGGCAATTATTACAAGGATGATGCCGTATGGGCGCAGAACATCTCCGACTTCGTTGCTTCCCTCGCGGGCGGCATTGACAACGTCGGCGGCGACCGCACCTTCAACGCGACCGGCATCGGACCTGTCACGGTAAGCGGCGGAACCTACGGTTATACCGTTGACCAGGTCGCGGAGATCGAGCAGCTCACTTCCGAACTTGAGTCCGGCGCCGTTGTGACCCGCGAGCCGATCTACTCCACCTGGGAGACCTCCAAAGAGAACGGCGGATTCGGCAACAGCTATGTAGAGGCCGATCTCAGCCGCCAGCACCTCTGGATCTATGTGGACGGTCAGGTCGTACTTGAGACCGACATTGTTTCCGGCAAGATGACGCCGGAATATTACACACCGGAAGGAACCTATCTCGTGTACGCGAAGATGACCGATACTGTCCTGAAGGGACAGATTGATCCGGAGACTAATAAGCCGACCTATGAGGCGCCGGTCGATTACTGGATGCCGTTCAACGACCAGATCGGTCTGCACGACGCCGACTGGAAATACGTATTCGGCGGTGACGAGTATATCTACAACGGCTCCAAGGGCTGCATCAACCTCCCGGTCGATGTCGCACCGCAGGTTTACGAGCTTGTGAACTACGACATGCCGATCGTTGTCTATTACTCCCAGGGATACGAACTCCACGAGTAATCCTTTACAAATACGCGGAGTCTGCCTTTGATCCGCAAAGTGTATCGCAAATTTCAGGGAAGTGTGGTAGGATGAAAACGTTTTGATAAGCATTTACGGCAGTATTCTTCCGTCGTAAATGCCTTTACCAACCATACACATAAGGAGATGACCGTCATGCCTTCCACATCAAATCTGTCCGAAAATATTCCCGGCAATCCATCTGAAATTGCATCCGCAAATGCCCCTGTAAATGCATCCGAGACGACATCCGCAAATGCCCCGGTCTGGACCGCCATCTACGGCAACGCGATCTCGATCCGCGAGAACCGACCGGAGAGCTACGCGAAGGACATCACGCTGCGCTATCCGATCCACTCGCCTTTTTCGGGGAAGGCGATCCGCATTACCCTTGATAATTACTGCGGCACGGAAGCCGTGACGATCACCCGCACAACGATTCGCTCGGGAGAGACGTTTTTCCCGGTGACCTTTGAGGGAAAAACGTCTGCCACGATCCCGGCAGGTGAAAGAATCGTATCAGACCCGGTCATGATGCCGGTCGAGGCGGGAGAAGTCTGCTTCGTGCAGCTTTACCTTGGCGATTTCACGAAGATGCGCTCCGCTGTTTACGCGAGCGGCCCGCGATCCGGCGGCATGTACGCGATGGGCGATCAAAGTCTCGTGAAGGACTGGGATATTAACATCTCCCGCAAGACCAATCACTACTACTTCTTCAGCGACGCGTCGATTCTCACGGAGGCCGGCAAACACGTTATCGTCTGCTACGGCGATTCGATCACCGCGCAGGACTGGCCGGATTATCTGCAGCTCCGCTGTGAGAAGGAAGGCGCGAATAATACCGCCATCGTCCGCAAGGCAACGAGCGGGTCGCGCATCCTCCGCGAGTATCACAACATCCGTTATGAATCCTACGGTCTGATGGGCAAAAACCGCTTCAACCACGAGCTTCCCGTCGACGGCGCCGACACCGTTATCATCCAGCAGGGCATCAACGACATCATTCACCCCGTTGGCACCGACCGCAACCCGTATCGCCCGTGGAGCGATCTGCCGACCGCCGCCGACATGATCGAAGGTCTGAAATGGTATATCGGGCAGGCCCGTCTCCTTCATTACAACGTCTACATGGGTACGCTCCTGCCGATCGCGGGATGGCGGACCTTCGCCGATTTCCGTGACGAGCTCCGCTGCGAAGTCAATGACTGGATCCGCACGACCGATCTGATCGACGGCTGCATCGACTTCGACGCGGCAGTACGCTGCCCGAAGGAGCCGGTACGCTTCGATGACGGCTGCGACAGCGGCGATCACCTGCACCCGAGCAAAGAGGGCTACCGGCGCATGGCGTCCGCGGTCCCGGAAAAACTGCTGTACTGAGTGCCCGTCTCCACTTGTTTTTCGCTCCTGCCTCCGCCAAGATTGACAGAGTCAAACCATCAGCGGTACACTTAAATTGATTGGAATTTGAACGGAATTTCAGAAGTATTTTTTCTTTAAGGGGGAAAAACATATGGCTAATTCACCACTGATCGAGCGGTTTCTCCGCTATGTAAAGATCGATACGCAGTCATCCGAGACATCCGGAAAGCACCCGTCCACTTCCCGCCAGAAAAACCTGGCCAAGCTCCTCGTAAGTGAGCTGAAGGAGATGGGCGTTGCCGATGTCGATTACGATGAAGAGCATTGCTATGTCTATGCTTCGATCCCCGGCAACAAGCCGATGAAGGCGATCGGCTTTATCGCGCATATGGATACCTCGCCGGCAGTCAGCGACACCGATGTGAAGCCGCGTTTTATCGAATCCTATGACGACTCCGACCCGTATCTGAAAACAGCGGACTTCCCGGAACTGAAAAAGCATATCGGCGAGACATTGATTGCCACGGATACGCGCACGCTTCTCGGTGCCGATGACAAGGCCGGTGTAGCCGAGATCATGAACCTGGTCGAGTATTATATGCAGCATTCGGAAGTGCCGCATCGCCCGATCGCGATCGCTTTCACACCGGATGAAGAGATCGGCGAAGGCTCCGAATTCTTCGATTTGGCACGTTTCCATGCCGGCGAAGCCTACACCGTTGACGGCGGCGACTTCGGCATCGTCGAATATGAGAACTTCAACGCGGCGGCCGCGACCGTGAAGATCCGCGGCAAATCCGTTCATCCGGGAAGCGCCAAGAATCTGATGATCAACGCGTCCGTTGTCGCGGCGGAATTCAATGCTCTTCTGCCGGCCGATGAGCGCCCGGAAACAACGGAGATGTATGAAGGCTTCTATATGCTCGAGAAGATGAGCGGCTCTGTAGAAGAGGCGGAACTCATCTACATTATCCGCGATCATGACCGTGAAAAATTCGAGGCCAGGAAGGCATTTATCGAATCCTGTGCTGCCACGCTGAATGAGCGCTACGGCGAAGGTACGGTAAGCGTGGAGCTTCGTGACCAGTATTACAATATGGCATCGATCATGAAGGATCATATGGAACTGATCGATCGTGCCTATACGGTCATCCGGGAACTCGGCGATGAGCCGCAGTCTCTTCCGATCCGCGGCGGTACGGACGGCGCGACGCTCACATGGCGCGGGCTCCCCTGCCCGAACCTCTGCACCGGCGGCTATAACTATCACAGCCGCTACGAGTTTGCTTCCGTCCCCGAAATGGAAAAGAGCGCCAAGCTCCTCATCGGCCTTGCCCGGGCATGATGATTCATAACATCCTGCTGCCTGACAACTGTGTCTATGCCGGTTCGCAAAGGATCCTGTAACGCGCACGCAAGGCCGGCAGATACTGCGAAATCCAGCCCGGCAGATACCGCGAAATCCGGCCCGGCAGATACCGCGAAATCCGGCCCGGCAGATACCGCGAAGCACTTGCCATCCGTGAAGG
>JAXJTA010000067.1:0-3089 GCA_036309825.1 Eubacterium sp.
CCTTGTTCGATGCCAGTTTGGCCAGTCCGTCGGTCAGTGCCATCGACCGTCCGAAGCCCGCCGTCATCTGGATAAAAACTTTTGCTCCGGTCTTGTGTACTTCGTCCATAAACCGCTTTAATTCACGGAATTTCCCCTTGTTCTGATAGAGCCATTTGCGGCCCATAACATCTCTGACCGGCGCAATTCCCGGTATGATCAGGCCGCAGTTATTGCGCGCGATCTTCATCAGAAGCTTCGCCGCTTCCTGGTCAAAGTGATTCGGCTCCATCCAGCCGAACAGACAGGTTCCGCCCATCGGCGCGAGGACGATCCGGTTCTTGATCTCCAGATCGCCGATCTTCCACGGCTCGAATAAAGGGCTGTATTTCTCATCCATAAGTTACCTCCCGGCAGCTTCCGCCTGCCGCTTCGCACGCGCCATATGCTCTTCGCGCATGCCGTCTACCTCATCACAGACCGTCTTCATGCTGCAGTGTCCGCAGTCCGTCGGCAATCCGTCGAGGATGTGTGTCAGTGTTTTTGTGATTCCATCGACCCGTCCCGCAAATGGCTCAAGTTTTTCCACCAGTGCTTTGTCTGTGATAAAAACCAGTGCCGCATGCTTTACAACGGGCAGTTTTTTGTATTTTCTGATATAGGCGTTGCCGATATATTCGAAGGACATTCCGGCACGCAGAGCCGCGCTTCCGCATCGGACCTGCTCCTGATTGCTCGTCGATGACACGCGCACCATGTACCCTCTGGGGTAGATATGATAGCGCACAAATTCGAGTTCTCTGATCGCGGTGTGCGCCTCTTCGTCCTCCCCGAGTTCTCCCACTTCCAGCAGCGCGATCCGGGCAAAGGGCGTATCGGCCGTGATCTCCTGAAGATCCGGTCCGATGCGAATGACCTTATCTTCCGTGATCAGGCCCGAGGAAGTCACACAGGTGTAATTCAGAGACGGCTGCCCGCTTCCTCCGAGCTCGAAGGCCGCTTCTCTTCTCATGATCAGCTGGCTCTCACCGGCATCCTTCCAGCATTTTGAGGAGTTGTAAGGTGTCTCCTTCGCTTCCGGAACGGAAAGAAGCGACAAAGTCTCCTCTATGATTCCGTTATAAAGCTTCATCCGGGGCCCTCCTAGAATCTCTGGTCGGTCTTCTTGCGGTCAAAGATCTCATTCACAAGCTTGTACGCGAACTCCATCACCTTCTGATCGAGATTCCAGAAATAGACCACGAACAGCACCCCGAAAAGCACTCCCAGGATCTTCAGGATCTTTCCTGCAATTTTCATAGTCTGTTCCTCCGTTTCAGCGCTTTGCCTGTGCCTTCTGGCGCGCGAATTCCGCTGCTCCCAAAGCTCCCATCAGCTGCGGATCGGTCGACAGTTCAACGACCTTCAGCTTCAGAACGCGCTCGATCGCCTGTTTCAATCCGTCATTCTTCGCGCATCCGCCGGTCAGTGTGATCGAATCGGTCGCGCCGGCCTTTTTTGCCATAACGAAGCATCTCTTGGCAACGGCCATCTGGATGCCTGCCGCGATCTCGTCCATCGGCTTTCCTTCACCGACCAGCGAGATGACCTCCGATTCGGCAAAAACGGTACACTGCGCGGTGATCGGAATGACGTTTTTCGCGGTCAGCGAAAGCTTGGAGAAGGTCGGCAGATCCATCTCGAAGGATCTGGCCATCGCTTCATAGAAGCGGCCTGTGCCGGCAGCGCATTTATCGTTCATCGCGAAGTTTTTGACGGTTCCGTCGGAATCGATGGCGATGCCTTTGATATCCTGTCCGCCGATATCAATGATTGCTTTTACGGACGGATTTGTCACATGCACACCCATCGCGTGGCAGGAGATCTCGGAAATATTTTCATCCGCGAACGGAACCTTGTTGCGGCCGTAGCCGGTACCGATCAGGTACGCGAGATCCTCGGATTTCTGAAGGCCTACTTTTTCAAGGACCTCTTTCATGGCAAGTTCCGCGGATTCCTGTGCTCTGATCTTGCTCTTCAGCGTGGTGTCTGCCACCATTTTGCCGTTTTCGTCGAGGATCACCGCTTTCGTGTAGGTCGATCCGACGTCGCATCCACCGTAGTACTTCATATTTTTCCCTCCATTTAATCGTTCTTTCTGTGTAACCGGATCTATTTACTTCTATCTTTGTTCTTATGATACGCAGATCAGTTTGTGCGTGCCGTCTGTCCGCTGCTTACCAGCTTGCATCGTCCTCAAAATCGACAAGCGACGGATCGAGCGGTTCTTCCCGCATGACCGTCCGCATGTATTCGTTGACCTTGGAACGCATGTCTTTTCTCGATACGGTTCGGGGATCCATCAGATCATGTTCGATCCAGATGAGCCGTACGCCGTGTTCTCTCGCCTGATCCTCGAAGAGGCCGTTCAGCGTTGCCATGTTTTTGCAGGATACATGCTGATACATGATGACGATCTCCGGCTTCCAGATCTCGACCTGGCGCCAGAGCTCGGTGAGTACATGATCGTATCCGCCGTTCGTGTGACGTCTCATGACCATGCGCTCGTAGAGCCTTGCCATGTCTTTCAGCGCTTCTTCCTTGTCCTCGGTCTCCAGAGGACGGGTGTAGTTCAGGCTCTCCATCTCGACCAGAACATTGATGCCCCAGCAGTTCGCAAGCCAGTTGGAGAAGTTCGCGTAATAATGCGCCGGAACGCTCCAGACGATCGCACGATGACGCATCTTGCCGCGCCACGGTTCATCGCCCGCTTCGTACGCCTTCATCATCAGCTTGTCGACCTTGCGGAAGGACTTCATGATACGGGGATCAAGCCCGCCGTCCATCTCATAATTCCACTTGCGGAAGAGCTCATAGCAGGGGCCGATCAGCTGCGGATGCGGTGTCTGGTTAACTTCCCACTTCTGCAGCTCGTAGCGCGTCTCGGTATTGAACCGGCGCATTGCCGCGAAGTAGGCATCCCAGTTCCACTTGGCGCCTGTCTGCTCCTCGATAAATTTAATGCAGCCCTTGATATCTTCGACCGCCTCCTTCATCACGGACTCATCCTCGTAACGAACCGGGAATGCCAGATGATAGGTCGGAAGGTCTTTGAATCTTCGCGTCGTGTA
>JAXJTA010000068.1:0-4528 GCA_036309825.1 Eubacterium sp.
AAATAATATTGTGCAGTGCAGACCTCCTGAAGGACAAAATTCGGAGGAAGCCTAACGGATCTTGCCGCTTGGCTTCCGGAGATTGCGTCCGCAGGAGGTCTGCACAGTCTGCTGAATGTTGATGATCCGACGAAAAAAGCGGATCTGCCCGGAAGAGCAGACCCGCATAAGTTTTTATCGATTTTTCCGGCAGCAGCCGGATACAGCGGCGATTATGCCTCTGCTTTCTCTTCCGGTGCTACGAAATCCGGATGGGTGGATTTCCAGAGTCTGTTAGCGACCGGAGCCCAGTTCTTCGCGTACTCATCGCACTTTCCGCACAGATGATCAACGTTCTCCGGATCGGTCATATCGGTGCTCTTAGCGCCGGTGGATTTAACGAGAGCACGAAGCTTCTGCGGATTCTCCAGCATCGGACACGGCTGAAGCAGGTTCTCGTTGAACGGCTGGTTTGCCTGATACTGACGGAACAGCGGCTGTTTCAGACAGTCAAGGAGAGACTGCTCATGGATGTTGGCACTGGAGTAGTGGATGAATACACACGGCTCCACGTCGCCGTTCGGGTTGATGTGGCAGTATGTTTTTCCGCCTGCGATACAACCGGATACGAACTCACCGTCGTTCTGGAAGTCCATAACGAAGAGCTCTTTACCGCCGTCGTATCCACGAACGCTTCTCAGACGATGATACATGTACTCACGCTGTTCCGGAGTCGGTACAAGATCCGGAGTAGCATCGTTGCCGACCGGCATGAAGTGGAAGTACCAGGAGAAGAGTACGCCCTTGTCGATCAGGAAATCAAGGAACTCATCAGAGGTAACTGCCTTGTAGTTTGCGCTGGTGTAGCAGATGGAAGTTCCGTAAGGAAGTTTGTTCTTACGAAGCAGATCCATGGTAGCCATAACCTTCTCGAATACACCTTCGCCGCGGCGTGCGTCGGTAGCCTCTGCAAGACCTTCAACGGACATGGACAGAACCATGTTCTTGCATTCGCGCATGTCATCGCAGAATGCCTGGTCAACGAGGGTGCCGTTGGTGAAGATCAGGAAGCCGCAGTCGCTGTGCTTCTTGGCAAGCTTAACGATATCTTTTTTACGAACCATCGGTTCGCCGCCTGTCATAACGAAGCCGTGAATACCGAGTGCTTTTGCGTCGGTAACGAGTTTATCCATATCCTCATAGGAAAGGTTCAGAGCACGGCTGTACTCGGATGCCCAGCATCCTGTGCAGTGCAGGTTACAAGCGGAAGTCGGGTCGAACAGAATTACCCACGGAATACCGATGCCATACTTTTCGGAATTCTTTCTGGTCTCATGGTAGCCGACATAGCCTGCTTCGAAACCGAAGGCAAGGAAGAGTCCTTTTACAACTTCCGGATCTACGTGTGTGAGCATTTTGTCGAAGAAGTTGGACCATTTGCCATCCTTCTCGAATGCGGAACGCAGACGATCGAAAGCTTCCGGCGGCCATGTATCGCCGAGGAATTTCTGAGCGAGGTTGATTACGCTTACGTAGCCCTCATGTTTGTTTGCTTTTTTAATTACAGCGTCAAGAGCAAGCGAAAAGGCTTTTTTCTCGGCAGCATGTAAAAGTTTGTTTGCCATTTTGAACCTCCTAAAAAGTTATATTCACACTCGTTTCATTATAAATAATATATAAAAAATTGTCGAGGAAGGCAGTCGGAAAAACAATGGGACAAATAGGCAAAATTGTATAATTTTTGGACACAAGTGCGAAAGTGTCTTGTCAATGATTTCGGATATGCTACAATATTGCCGTATTCGGCGATGGGAGATGGAGATGAACAGAGAACTTCTAGAAGAATTAAGTGTAATTACCGATGAGGAACAGCGAATTCTTGACGGAATTACGGGAATTGAGAAAAAAGTATACACATCCGGAGAGGAATTCACGATCGACGCGGCGAAGATGCTGGAAGCGGGTGAATTGATCACCGTGAGGACGCATACGCGCTTCGCGCATTTCCCGCTGCACCGGCACAATTATGTGGAGGTGCTCTATGTCTGTGAAGGGTCCGTGACGAATATCATCGGCGGCCGGGAGATCGTCGTCGGCAAGGGCGAACTGCTCTTTTTGAACCAGTATACGAAGCACGAGATCCTGCCGGCGGGACGGGGCGATATCGTCATCAACTTCATCATCCTTCCGGAGTTTTTTGATGTGGCGACCGACATGATCGGACACAACAATACGATTGCGGAATTCCTGGTCAACACGCTGCGCCGCAGTGAGCAGCGCGGTGAATATCTGTATTTCAAGGTGGCGGATGTGCTGCAGATCCAGAATCTGGTGGAGAATATGATCTACTCACTGGTGCACAAGCAGGAGAATCAGAATCTGATCAACCAGACCACGATGGGGCTTCTCTTCCTGTATCTCCTCGAATCGGTGCAGCATGCCGAGACGATGATCCCGAACCAGTATGAAAATATGGTTCTGATGACCGTTCTTTCGTACATCGAGCAGAACTACAGGACGGCAACCTTGAGCGAACTTTGCGAACGGCTGCATCTGCCGGATCACACGCTGAGCCGGATGATCAAAAAAAACGCCGGAGGAAATTTCAAAGAGATCCTCCGGCGGAAACGCCTGAATAAAGCGGTCAGTCTGCTCTGTGATACCGATCTGGCCGTCAATGATATCATCGATGCGGTCGGATACGAAAACCACAGCTATTTTCATCGTATCTTCAGGGAGCGCTACGGTTGTACCCCGAAGGATTTCCGCGCCGCGCACCGAAAGGACGCGGCGATCCGTATCTGATTACTGATGACAGGGGATACGGCAGCGCGCATCCGGTGATGAAGGATGCGGATCAGCCCTGATCGGCCAGTGCCTCGGTGAGCGCGCGTGAGAGCTGGTCAGGACATGAGGTCGGCTTGAAACCGCAGGTCGTGCCCTTGAGGATCTCGGCGACTTCCGCCGCGTTCTTTCCTTCGATCAGCCGTCCGATGCCCTTCAGGTTGCCGTTGCAGCCGCCGGTGAATTTGACATTGGAGACAACGCCGTTATCGAGGTCGAAGTCGATGAAAGAGGAACAGGTTCCCTGTGTTTTGTAACGATAATGCATATGATACCTTCTTTCTATTGTTGTGCCGGGGTGTGTCCGGCGTGATATCCGTCACTGCCCTGGAATTGAGTGCCCGGAAAGTTTACCAGTGTTGTGAATCGAGCGTAAGGGAAATTCACGGTGTATCGGGAATCGAGAGCAGGGGAATTCACGGTGTATCGCGAATCGAGAGCCGGGAAATTCACGGTGTACCGGAATTCAACAGATCGGGCAGCTCCCGGATCGAGCGGATCGAGAGATCGGCATCCACTTTTTCAGAGAAACCGTACGACGCCCAGATGAAGGATACGCCGGCATCCATGGAGGCGCTTCTGTCGCCTTCCGTGTCTCCGACATAGGCGGGACGGAGCAGGCCGTGCCTTTCGACGATCGTCCGTATATTGTCCGCTTTGAAAAGCCCCGTGTCACCCGGGCACAAATGATCCTCGAAATATTCGCCGAGTCCCGTACAGGAAAGAAATCTCTCGATATAGCCTTCCTGGCAGTTGCTGACGATATAAAGGGGAATGTCCTTTGCCAGAGCGCGGATCGTGTCCGCGACGCCCTCATAAGGTGCGGGATTGTATCTCGCAAGCCATTCATCCTCTGCCCGGTAGAGATGCCGCAGGATGACGGCACGCCGCTCTTCCGACAGATAGGGGAGCAGATCGGCGGCGATCACCTCCAGGGGCCGGCCGAATTCCGCGTGCAGAATGGCGCCGGTCACGCTCGTATGGACATCCGGTTCCGCGGAAAAAACGGAGTTCCAGCCGTCGGCAACGACATCGGTGGAATCCCAGAGCGTTCCGTCCACATCAAAAATAATACTGTCAAATCGTTTGTTTTTATTCATATCTGTACTCATGTTCCCTATTATAACTTGTGGATATCGATATTAAAAGAAGAAATTATCGGCATAAGATGCATAAAACAGGTGGCGTTTTAAACGGAATATGTTAATATAGGGACTGATGATTTACAATGAGAAAAATGACCAGAGGTCACTTATAGGTAAAAACGGCGCATTTTCCGGGGACGGAGTTTTTCCCGTCGGACGGATCGCGGCCTGGTATGAGGCAAACAAGAGAGACCTGCCCTGGCGAAGAAATACAAATGCATATTATATATGGGTTTCCGAGATCATGCTGCAGCAGACGCGGGTCGAGGCGGTAAAGCCGTACTATGCCCGTTTTCTCTCGAACCTGCCGACCGTGGCCGATCTGGCTGCCTGCCCCGAGGATAAGCTGATCAAGCTGTGGGAGGGACTCGGCTATTACAGCCGCGTTCGCAATATGCAGAAGGCGGCGATGCTCGTTTGCGGGCAATACGGAGGGCAGATCCCGACGGATAAGGTGGAACTTCTGAAACTTCCCGGGATCGGAGAGTATACGGCAGGAGCGATCGCCTCGATCGCGGGCGGCCGTCCCGTTTCGGCAGTGGATGGCAATTTCCTTCGGA
>JAXJTA010000069.1:0-11721 GCA_036309825.1 Eubacterium sp.
ACTGAACCTGGATCCTTCTTTTGAGATCAATCTGAAAGGCGCAAAGAAAGCCGGCCTGGAAGTGGGGGTCTACTTCTTCTCGCAGGCGGTCAATGAGAAGGAAGCCGTAGAAGAGGCGGAGTACGTGCTCAAGCATCTGGATGGAGAGAAACTCGACCTGGAGGTCGTTTTTGACCCGGAGGATGTGCCGGATACTTCGGCGCGGACAAGGAATGTGACGGGAGCGCAGTTTACCCGGAATGCGATCGCTTTCTGTGAGACGATCCGCGAGGCGGGTTATGAACCGGCGGTCTATGGGAATCTGAAGTGGATGACATCGGTTCTGGATATGGCAAAGCTTTCGGACTATCCGGTCTGGTACGCGCAGTACAGCCTGAAGCCGCAGTCGCCCTATACCTTCCGGTACTGGCAGTATTCCTCGACAGGGCATGTCCCGGGAGTGGAAGGGGATGTGGATCTGAATATTGAACTGATTCCCTGCGACGGAGAAAGCGAAGAATGAAATGCAGACAATGAAATGTAAGCAGTGAAATACAAACAGTGACAGGTAACATGGATAAAGTGAGCCCCGTATCGGCGTCTATGCCGATGCGGGGCTCTTTTCCGATTCCAAAGAATCGCGCATTAGATTTTGTTTGGTATTCCGCGGAATGATTTACAGGACGTCTTCTCTCTTGACGTATCCCGGATCTTCCGGATCACTGATCAGATTGTCGACATGGATGACCTTAGCCCATTTATCAACGACCTGGTTCTCGAGGTGAACACCGTCACCGATCTGCGCGTAAGCGAGGATGACGCAGTTCTTGATGACCGCACCCTTTCCGATCTGTACGCCACGACCGAGAACGCTGTTCTCAACGGTACCTTCGATCAGGCTTCCGTTAGCGACCATCGAGCGGCGGATTGAAGCACCTTCAAAATACTGTGTCGGGCAGGAGTCCGTTGTTACGGTGTAGATCGGCCAGTTCGGATCGAACAGGGCAGATGCCTGGTCAAAGTCAAGCAGGTCGAGGTTAGCGTCGAAGTAGCTCTTGAAATCGGAAGCTGCCGCGAAGTAGCCGCGATGAGCGACGCCGCGTACATCCAGATCTGCGAGAGATTCATTGATGATACGGGACAGAGTGAAGACGGAAGAAACCTTCATTGCCTTCTTGATCAGGTCCACGAAGAGGGCTTTCTTCATGATATATGTATCCATGAAGATGTTGCGCTCTTTCGCCGTGCCGCGGTTGGTAGCGATCGACTCGACACCCTTCTGCCTGTTGAGGTTCAGGTATGCGAGATTCAGATATTTCTCACGGGCATCATTTACATGCTGATAGAGCAGGGTAATGTCTGCGCCGGATGCGATGTGCTGGCTCAGCAGCGCATCAAAATCCTGTGCGTAGACCATGTAGCTCGGCGCCAGAACAACATATTCCTGACGGGCACGCTCAATGATGTTGAGGTTCTGGTTAAATGCTTCGACATCGGTATTGTAGATCTCGTTTGCTTTGTTTTTATCGGCAAAGAGGAGCTGCAGTTTACCGCGCTTGGAGTTGATATTGTAGCTGCTCGCGTTTGACAGATGCTCGGTCAGGGAACGCGGATTCTCACGCGCGTATACCTGGATGTTTTCGATTCCGCTGTTGCTCATGTTGGAGAGCGGGAAGTCAATGATACGATATCTTCCGAGGAAGGAAAACGCGCCCATCGGACGGTAATCCTGCATTCCTTCTACATGGAGATGGTTCGCGGAAGAGGTGATAATGCCCAATGCGTCACACATATTATTCCGCCTCCTTTACATTTTTGGCTACAAGGGTGATGTTCTCGCTGTTTGCGCTTCCGACCTTTGCGCCCTTGCCGATGCGGACACCGTCGGCAACAAGAGCTCTCGTTACGACCGCGCCTTCTTCAACAACGGCACCCGGCATCAGAACGGAGTCGATGACCTTCGCGCCGGCTTCAACAACACTGCTTGTGAAAAGTACCGATTTCTTTACCGATCCTTCGATCTGGCAGCCCTGGGTAATATAAGCGACATCGATGTCTGCGTCCGGGCCGATATACTGCGGAAGCTGCGAAGCGTCTTCCGTATAGATCTTCCAGGTGTGGTCATGGAGATCCAGTTCGTTTTTGCTGTCGAGCAGATCCATGTTGGCTTCCCAGAGAGAGTCGATGGTTCCTACATCCTTCCAGTAGCCCTTGAACTGATAAGCGAAGAGACGCTTGTCATCAGCAAGCAGAGTCGGGATGATGTCTTTTCCGAAATCATGGTTGGAATCCGGATCCTTCATGTCGGCAACAAGCATCTTGCGAAGGTTCTTCCAGTTGAAGATGTAGATACCCATCGAAGCAAGGTTGCTCTTCGGGTGCTCCGGTTTTTCCTCGAATTCAATGATGCGGCCGGTCTCATCGGCATTCATGATACCGAAACGGCTGGCTTCCTTCATCGGAACACCGATGACCGCAATGGTCGCGTCGGCATCGTTCGCCTTGTGGAAGTCGAGCATCTTCGAATAATCCATCTTGTAGATATGATCGCCGGACAGTACCAGGAGGTATTCCGGGTCATAAGAATCGATGAAGTCGATGTTCTGGGAGATCGCATCGGCGGTTCCGCGATAAACGTCCAGGTCCGCGTCGGCTTTCTCACGCGGCGGCAGTACAAAGACACCGCTGTCCTTGGTGTCCAGTCCCCATCTTCTGCCGGCTGCGGCATAGCTGTTGAGTAGTACGGATTCATACTGTGTGAGCACACCGACAACGTCGATGCCGCTGTTTGCACAGTTAGAAAGCGGGAAATCGATAATGCGATACTTACCGCCATAGTAGACGGCCGGTTTTGCAACCTTGTTTGTCAGATCGAGCAGACGGCTTCCCCTTCCGCCGGCCAGGATCATGGCTAACATGCTTTGCTGTTTCATATTACAGCCTCTCTTTCCTTGTATTCACTTCCCTACATGAACAATAGCCTGAATATTGCGCTAATAATGCAATATTCAAACATATGCATCTTTATAATAGCACAAAAACTATGTTTTACATAGAAAAAATTAAGTTAAATGTATGTGAAATTAGAGGTATCGATTCCATGTTGCGGAAAAATAATGCACAAAAGCAGATACGAATATTTATACAAAAGGACGAAAAAACGGATGGGCGGAAGCCGGTGTGCGGATCTTCGCGCGTTGCGCGTGTGCTTGTTAGAAAACGCCCGGTATGGTATGATATTTCGACAAATACAGTTCCGAAACGGACCCGGCAGTGAGATTTTAATTATGAAACAAGGAGAGTGCTCGGACATGGCAGAAGGATTTCTTCCGGTAAACAGAAAAGAGATGCGTGAGCGCGGATGGGAACAGCTCGATTTCGTCTATGTGTCAGGCGATGCGTATGTCGATCATCCGAGCTTCGGGAGCGCGATCATCACGCGTCTTCTGGAAGCACACGGCTATACGGTCGGCATGCTCTGTCAGCCGGATTTCCGGGACCCGGAAAGCGTCTGTGAGTTCGGTGAGCCCCGTCTCGGCTTCCTCGTATCCTCCGGCAACATGGATTCCATGGTTAATCACTATACGGTCGCGAAGAAGCACCGCAGCACCGATGCGTACACACCGGGAGGCGTGATGGGCAAACGGCCGGACCGCGCCGTAACCGTGTACTGCAACCTGATCCGCCGCACGTACAAGAAGACCCCGATCATTATCGGCGGCATCGAGGCGAGCCTCCGCCGTCTGGCACACTATGATTACTGGTCCGATAAGGTTCGCCGTTCGATCCTTCTGGAGTCCGGCGCGGATCTGGTCTCATACGGTATGGGCGAACACAGCATCGTGGAGATCGCGGACGCGTTGGCGAGCGGTCTGGATGTGCGGGATATCACCTTCATCAACGGCACAGTTTACAAGACCCGCGATGAATCGCAGATCTATGATGCCATCCGTCTGCCGGATTTCGAGGCGGTCGCCTCGGACAAGGAGACGTATGCGCGTAGTTTTTATCTCCAATATACGAATACCGATCCCTTCCAGGGCAAGCGCCTCTATGAGACATACGACGGAAGGACCTTCGTTGTGCAGAATCCGGCGGCGAAGCCTCTCACGGAGATGGAGATGGATGATATTTACGCGCTTCCGTATATGCGGACCTATCATCCGATGTATGAGAAGGAAGGCGGCATTCCGGCGCTCTCCGAGATCAAATACAGCCTCACCTCGAACAGAGGCTGCTTTGGCGAGTGTAATTTCTGTGCGCTCACGATGCATGAAGGAAGGATCGTGCAGGTCAGAAGTCACGAGTCGATCATCGCGGAAGCGAAGCAGATGATCGCGGAGAAGGATTTTAAGGGATACATTCACGATGTCGGCGGCCCGACCGCGGAGTTCCGGGGACCGGCCTGTCCGAAGCAGATGACGCACGGCGCCTGCAAAAACAAACGCTGCCTGTTCCCTCAGCCATGTAAGAATCTGACGGTCGATCACTCGGACTATATTAAGCTTCTTCGCGAACTGCGGAGCCTTCCGAAGGTGAAAAAAGTTTTTGTGCGCTCTGGTGTGCGCTTCGATTATCTGCTGGCCGATCCGGACCGGACGTTCCTTACGGAACTCTGCCGGTACCACGTGAGTGGGCAGCTTCGCGTCGCGCCGGAAAATATCTCGGATAATGTCCTGCGGAAGATGGGAAAACCATCGGTGCAGGTCTACGATACCTTCGTGAAGGAATTTGAGCGCGTCAATAATAATTTGAAAAAGGATCAGTATATCGTTCCGTATCTTATGTCCTCCCACCCGGGAAGCCGCCTGAAGGACGCGATCGCGATGGCGGAATATCTGCGTAAGGTCGGTCATATGCCGGAACAGGTGCAGGATTTCTATCCGACACCCGGAACCGTATCGACCTGCATGTTCTATACGGGGATCGATCCACTGACCATGGAGCCGGTCTACGTTCCGACCAATCCGCATGAGAAGGCGATGCAGCGGGCGTTGATCCAGTACCGCGATCCCAGGAACTATGATCTGGTGAAGGAAGCCCTTCTGAAAGAGGGAAGGGAAGACCTGATCGGTTTTGGCAGGGAGTGCCTGATACCGCCGCGGAAGATGGGGAATTATCATCCGGCCGGCAAGGATGCAGAGAAGCGAGTCGGCCATGCGGTCGGCAAAGCCGGAAAGAGCGCAGAGAAGCGAGGCACTTATCCGGCCGGCAAAGCCGGAAAGAGCGCGGAGAAGCGAAGTAATCATCCGGTCGGCAAGGCAGGAGGAAAGCGGAACGGTCATTCTGCCGAAATGACAGGAGGAAAGGGGAGCCGTCGTGCCGGGGGATCGAACGCACATAGGAACGCACATGTGAACGGACATGCCGGAAAAACGGCGGGACATAAGGGCTGAAACTTGCCTCGGAAGCTGTTTTACGTTAAAATAGATGTGTATGTCAAAGTCTGATGCCGACAAGGAGGGAACGCTATGACAAGAACAGCAAGTAAGGCAGAAACCGCGCGTCGTCTGGAAACAACGGATCTCGTATTCTGCGCGATGTTTGTAGCGTTGATCGCAATCGGAGCATTCATTCATATTATGATTCCGCTCGGCTTGTTTGAGGTGACGTTTTCTCTTCAGTTCCTGTTTGCCCTTTTGGCCGGATTTATCCTGGGTAAAAAGCTGGGCTTTCTGTCTGTCGTTGTTTATTTGATCGTAGGTCTTGCCGGCGTACCGATCTATGCGCACGGCGGCGGTCTGGGATACTTGATGAAACCGACCTACGGCTTTTTGATCGGCTTTGCGGTCGCGGCTTTTCTGGCCGGTCTGCTCAAGGAGAAGCTGGGGAGGATCACCCTTCCGAAGCTGATCTTTGCGGCCTTTGTCGGCGAGATGGCTTATTATGCCTGCGGCCTCATTTATTATTATCTGATGTTCAATTTTGTGCTGGCGAACGGATCGATCGGCGTTGTGGAACTTTTCAGCGTCTGGTTCCTCAGTACGGTCGCGCCGGACTTCCTGCTGGCTGTCCTGGCTGCGGTCCTTGCGCGGAAGCTGATCCCGCTTTATGAGAGGATCCGCGCGCACTGATTTCAAATATCTGTCGGGCATGAGAGAAGTTCCGGTCTCCTGCCGGAAAACGGAGATGAAGATTTAATTTGAAGAAGATTATTCTGGCGACCAGAGGCAGCGTTCTGGCTCTGGCGCAGGCATCACAGGTAAAAAAACTACTGGAAAAATCCGACGATGTGGAGGTCGGGATCCTCAAGGTGACGACAAAGGGCGATGTCAACCGGACATCGCCTCTTTCCGTGATTGGAGGCAACGGTCTCTTTGTCCGCGGGATCGAGGAGGCACTGTTGGACGGCCGTGCCGATATTGCGGTCCACTGCGGAAAGGATCTGCCGTATGAACTGCATGAGGATCTGTGCATCGGCGGCGTTCCGAAGGCTGCATCGGCCGGGGATCTGCTGATCGCACACCACGGGGCACTATCGAAGGCACATCCGGTGATCGGAACGGGATCGCCGCGCCGCGTCGCGGAATTGAAGCGGCGGTTCGGAAATGCCGTTTTTGCCGAGATCAGAGGCAATATCGGGACCAGAGTGGAAAAGCTGAAGCGCGGCGATTATGATGCCATCGTCCTTGCTGCAGCGGGACCGGAACGGTGCGGACTCGACCTGACGGGCCTTGAGGTGACAGCACTTACGGCGCAAGAATGCATCCCGGCTGCCTGCCAGGGAATTCTGGCGGTCGAGTGCCGGAAAGAGGACAGGGAAGTACGGTCGATCCTTTCGAAGATCACCGATGCGGAAAGCAGCGCGCGTTTTCAAATTGAGAGATATCTGTTTTGTCGGATGAAGGCGGATTGCACGATGCCGGTCGGCGTTTACACGGAAACGGTGCGGCTTTCAGACGCGGGCAACGGAAGTGATGCCGGCATGGCAGAAGGAAATATCCTTGCCGGGCAGATCAGAATCCGCGCTATGCTGAAGGGCAGACACGCGGAGAGGATCGGAAATGCCGGCGATTACCGCTTGATGTGTGACGAGATTGCGGAGGAATTATGCAGGGAAGAGTAACACTGGTCGGAGCCGGCTGCGGAAGCGGCCTGATCACGGTCCGCGGATTAAAAGCGCTTCGCGAGGCGGATATCGTGCTTGCGGATGATCTGATCGATCCGGCACTTCTTGCCGAGGTGAAGGATGACGCGCAGGTCATCTATGTGGGGAAGCGTTTCGGCGCGCATTCCGCGACACAGGACGAGATCAACGATCTGCTGATCGATGCTTCCTCCCGCGCGGAGAAGGTCGTGCGGTTGAAGGGCGGCGACGGCTTTGTCTTCGGACGCGGCGGTGAAGAGATGATCGCTCTTCGCAAGGCAGGTGTTCCCTGCGAGATCATTCCCGGCGTAACCTCGTCGGTGGCGGTTCCGGAGGTGATGGGAATTCCGGTCACGCACCGGCAGGCAGCCCGCTCCTTCACGGTCGTCACTGGGCATACCGCGGACGGAACTTCGGAAAGTTTTGAAGCACTGGCAAAGTTAAAGGGCAACATCGTTTTTCTCATGGGACTGCACGCGGTTCCGGAGATCGCGGAAAAACTTATCGCACACGGAAAATCACCGGACACACCGGCTTCTGTATTGTCGCAGGGCTTCACGCTGCGGCAGACACGGATCACGGGCACACTTGCCACGATCGGAGAAAAGAGCCGTGAAGCGAAAGCGCCGGCGATCTTCATTACCGGGCCGACCGCGGACATGGATCTTACGGGAACCGTATTTCGTCCGCTCGACAGGGTGCGCGTCATCGTTACAGGAACGAAGAGTCTGACAGAGCGCCTGGGGAATCTCCTGGAGGATGCCGGGGCTTATGTGACAAGGGATGAAACCCTGCGGATCGAGCCGAGACCGGAGGCAGTTCCGATGGATCTTCACGCGTACGAATGGCTTGTTTTTACCAGCGCCAACGGGATCCGGATCTTCTTCCGGACCTATTTCGGGCGCGGCGGTGATATCAGGGATCTCGCGGACAAAAAGTTCGCCGTGATCGGTACGGGAACCGCCGATGCACTCGCGGAGTACGGGATCCGCGCGGACTTTATTCCGACGGAATATATCAGCGATGTCTTCGGACGGGAACTGGGAGAGAGACTGACCGCTCCGGAAAGTGAAGGCACGGGGGATCCCCGCGTCTTAATTCTGCGCGCCGTTAACGGGGCGCCGGCGCTGACCGAAGAATTGCGGAAGCACGGTGTTGCCTACACAGAATGCGGGATCTATGATACCGGAGCCATTGGTTCTGCCGGTGGCGGAACCCGTGAAGAGGACTGCGATTATCTCATATTTTCCAGCGGTTCGGGCGTGCGTGCCTGGGCAGAGCGCACCGGGGCGATATCAGCGAATCCGGAAATGCCTGACTGTACGGGAACCGAATCGTCAAATTCGAAAGCGTCAGAGCGCACGAAGGTCGTCTGCATCGGCCGCTCCACCGAAGAAGAATTCAGGAAGTATTCGGACAGGCCCTGCCTGGTACCGGAAAAACATACGATAGAGGGCATTCTGGAATGCCTGATCGAGGACAGAAGTCATGGCTTACTTTCCGATGTACATTGATCTGCAAGGAAAAAACGTATTGATCGTGGGCGGAGGCACCACGGCTCTCCGCAAACTGGAGATCTGTCTGGATTTCGGAGCGAAGGTGAAGCTCGTTTCGCCGGAGATCGCACCGGAGATCGCGAGGATCACCGGAGAGGAACCGGGTAGAGCGAAGATCGAACTTATCCGCCGGGAATTCCGGGACAGCGATCTCACAGGAACAGAGGCAGCGGTCATCGCTGCGACCTCGGACAGAGCTGTCAATCAGAGGGTGAGCCTTCTGGCACAGCAGAGCAGGATCCCTGTCAATGTCGTTGACGATACGCCGCTTTGCACCTTTATCTTCCCGTCGATCGTCCGTCGGAAGGATGTAGTCTGCGGCATCTCAAGCAGCGGCAAAAGTCCTCTGGTCACGCAGCACATCAAGAAGCTTCTGAATGAGCAGCTTCCCGAAAATATCGGGGAGATCAACGAGGAGATGGGGCGGCTTCGCGCCCGCATCAGGGAACTGGAACCGGACCAGAAAAAAAGGGCCGAAATGCTGGCTGCAGAGCTGGAACGTCTGCTGCGAAAGGAGAATGTATGAAGATCACCATGCTGGGGACCGGCAACGCGCTGGTCACGGAATGTTATAATACCTGCTTTGTCATCGAGGACGACGGGAAGTATCTGATGGTCGACGGAGGTGGCGGCAACACGGTGCTGCACCAGCTGAAGGCAGCCGGCCTGAACTGGATGGATATGAAGGATATCTTCGTCACGCACCGTCATGTCGATCACATTATGGGGATCGTCTGGATGATGCGGATGATCGCGCAGTACATGAACTCCGGCGTTTACGAAGGCGAGGCGCGCATTTATGCACACGAGGAAGTCATCGGGATCCTGCAGAAAATGGCGGAGATGCTTCTGCAGAAAAAGCAGGTGGCGATGATCGGCAGGCGTCTGCACCTGATCACCGTCACGGATGGCGAGAGTCGGGTGATCAACGGGCGGAAGCTGACGTTTTTCGATATTCAGTCGACAAAGGCCAAGCAGTTCGGTTTCACGATGGAGACCGACGGGAAACCGCTTGTCTGCTGCGGCGATGAGCCGTTCAATGAGTGCGAGCGCAAATACGCGGAGAATTGCTCCTGGCTTCTTCATGAGGCCTTCTGCCTGAATGGGCAGGCCGACATTTTCCATCCCTATGAGAAAAACCACTCCACCGTGAAGGACGCGGCTGAGCTTGCCGAGTCTCTGCATGCGGAGCATCTGCTGCTGTACCATACTGAGGATAAAAATATATTGAGAAGGAAAGAACTGTATACCGCGGAGGCGGCTGCGTTTTTCCATGGAAAGATCCACGTGCCGGATGATCTGGAGACGCTGGAGATCTGAAACAGAACATCATTGTATGAGCTTGAATTCGCATACACGAAAATAGAAACACAATTGAAAGGATGAGTTAGTAATGAAGTATGATGTGATTATTATCGGTGCAGGTCCGGGAGGTATATTCTCCGCCTATGAGCTGGTGAAGAAGAACAAGGACCTGAAGATCGCCGTTTTTGAAGAGGGAAACCGCCTGGAGAAGAGACACTGTCCGATCGACGGCGTGAAGGTCAAATCCTGTATCAGCTGCAAGACCTGCGCGATCATGAACGGATTCGGCGGCGCCGGCGCTTTCTCCGACGGAAAGTACAACATCACGAACGATTTCGGCGGCACACTGTACGAGTATATCGGCCGCGATAAGGCGCTTGAATTGATGCGCTACGTCGATGAGATCAATCTGAGCCACGGCGGCGAGGGAACGAAACTGTATTCCACGACCGGCTCCGATTTCAAGAAAATCTGCATCCAGAACAAGCTGCAGCTTCTCGACGCGTCGGTCCGTCATCTGGGAACCGACATCAACTATGTCGTTCTGGAAAATATCTACGAGGAACTGAAGGACAAGGTGGAGTTCTTCTTTAATACCCCGGTCAGAAGGCTGGAGGCAGTCGAGGGCGGATACCGCGTTTTCTACGGTGCTGACGGTGAAGAGACCGCGGATGGTGACAAGTGCATTATTTCCGTCGGACGAAGCGGCAGCAAGTGGATGGAGGGTGTCTGCAAGGATCTCGACATTCCGACCAGCTCCAACCGCGTCGATATCGGTGTCCGTGTCGAACTTCCCGCAGTCGTTTTTGCCAACATCACCGATCAGCTCTACGAGGGCAAGATCGTATACCGCACCGAGAAATTTGAGGACAAGGTCCGCACATTCTGCATGAATCCGCACGGAATCGTGGTAAACGAGAATACCAACGGAATCGTTACGGTAAACGGTCACAGCTTTGAAGATCCGTCGAAAAAAACGGACAATACGAACTTTGCGCTTCTCGTGGCAAAGCATTTCTCCGAGCCGTTCAAGGACAGCAACGGTTACGGCGAGAGCATCGCGCGCCTGTCGAACATGCTGGGCGGCGGCGTCATCGTGCAGCGTTTCGGTGACCTGGAGAGAGGACGCCGCAGTACGCAGAAGAGACTGGATGAGGGTACCGTGCGTCCGACACTGGCAGCTACGCCGGGCGACCTGAGCCTGGTTCTGCCGAAACGTATTCTTGACGGAATCATCGAGATGATCCATGCGCTCGACCGCATCGCGCCGGGTACAGCAAACGATGATACGCTTCTGTACGGCGTGGAGGTCAAGTTCTACAATATGGAAGTGGAGCTCGATGAGAATCTTGAGACAAAGAAGCATAAGGGCCTGTATGTGATCGGAGACGGCAGCGGCGTGACACATTCGCTGTCACACGCATCCGCAAGCGGCGTTTATGTCGCGGACAAGATCTGCGAAGAAGCGTAAACGAAATCATCGGAGAAAGAAGTCAAAGAAGCCACTATGCATAAGCGGCGGCATCAGCAGAGCATATCGCGCATCGCGGCTGCACCGCAGGAAATGGCGCGCAGCGGCAGGAGGAGAAGGCACATGAAAAATCACAGAAGAAATTTCACAATTCCCGGGATCGTCATCGGGATCATCCTGATCGGTCTTGGAATCGCCTCCTCCGTTTTTGCCGCGTATCACGTGCAGACGGATAAAATGTACTTTTATCTCTTCAACGTGATCGGAATTGTGCTGGTCTGCGCGGGCATCACCCCGCTGGCTATGATCTATGAGAGCAGGAA
>JAXJTA010000070.1:0-1284 GCA_036309825.1 Eubacterium sp.
GAGTACATCTCGGACAGCTGGCCGGTGCCGGAAATCGTCTTCAGGATGCTCATTGCCATAGCGACCTTCATGTCGCCCTCAACGGCGCAAGCGGTTCCCTGCTTGATCAGCATGGAGAATGCCGGGATCAGCATGGAGTCCAGAACGCCTGCCTTGCCCTGTGCAAAGCCGTCATAATGAGAAGCGACAAGGCCGATCTCCTCATCCTTTACCCACTGCTCGAAGGCTACTACATATTTTGCCATCAGTGTGATGTCTTCTTCTTTGTAATCACCGAGAACATCAAAGGTGTTGTGAATATCTTCTACCTTTGCTTTGATCTTCGGATCGTTATCATCGATACCGTCCGCGATCGCCCACATCTTCTCCCAGTCGAACTGCTTGGTGTAGAGGCCCAGTCTTCTATAGAGGTTGGACTCGTCGATATACAGATCCATCATGCCCGGGTACGGACGACCGATCTGTGCGATATTGGTATGACGGAATCTTCTTCTGACCTGTGCAGCTGTGCACCAGTCCTCGATCTCCTTCTGAACTTCCGGATCGCCGCCTTCTACTACGCCGGTGATGACCGCATGTCTCTTGTCATATCTGTTGAGGTCCGCTGCCATCTCGCCGACAGCGCCGCACGCGTACAGCTCGCCGAGCCACTTCGGAATATCTACGTTCGGGTAGTCCGGTTTTCTGAGTTTCTGTACGTTGACCAGAACGACCGGTACATCCAGATCCTTAACAGCCGGAAGCATGTTGTAGGAAGTAGCATAGGTCAGAAGCTGCAGAAATACCAGGTCAACGTCTGCCGCGCGGAAGAGATCGCCGGCTTTCTGTGCCTGTTCTTTTGTCGTCACCATGCCGCCGTCGATGATCTCGATGGTCTCCGGCAGAGTTTTTTTGAATGCCTCGAACTGGCTCTCAAATTCCGGTACAAGCTGCGGGAACTGCGGAAGGTATGCGCCTAACGCGATGGAAAATACTCCTACTTTTGCTTTGGTATCAACTAACATGTCTTTCTTCTCCGTTTTCTATAGTATTTTGAAAAACTTTGCAATACGTAATCAGGAAATCCGCTCGCCGTTCGCGTCATAGACCTTGATGCCGAAGGACTCGTGAATGTTCTCGCGTGCTTCTTCCACAGACTTGAATTCTCCGGTGGAAAGCATCTGTGCCGCGATGTTGCCGATCGCGGTACCTTCGCTCGGGCCGGCATGAACTTCTTTGCCGCAGGCCTTTGCCGTGAGGCGGTTCAGATAATCGACATTGCAGCCGCCTCCTACGATATGGATA
>JAXJTA010000071.1:0-4481 GCA_036309825.1 Eubacterium sp.
TCTTCGGAAAGGATGCAGCGGCGGATCTCTGCGGAAAGAGGTGTCAGCGGCTCCAGCAGTTCGAAGATCGGATCCAGAGAATCCTCCGGGATCTCGGTCGTGTCGTGGCGGCCGTACGCCTTGATGCGGGCGGCGTTTTCCAGAAGCGCAGCGATCTGCAGCAGTTCGGTCTGATTCAGAGAACTGCCTACCTCGAGGCGGCGCAGAGACGCGCGGATATCGTGTGTGCTTCCAAAGCTGATATTTCCGTTGCGGAGAAGGCGCGCCGCTGCGTCTCCGGTTTCCGCCTGCAGCTTCTCGATCTCGCGAAGAGAATCGGATGGCAGAAGATTTCTGCACTTCTCACAGCCGGGGCCGGAGGTCGCCTGCTGTTCCAGCATATCTCTGATTTTATCGAATTCTAATGTTTTCAGTGCTTTATCGTTCATGTGATCTCCTTTAACATATACATAGTCTATTTTACTCTAAAACGAAATATTTTTCATTCATAAATTGTTCATAAGTGTCTGATAAAATAGCCTTATTATTTGGAACGAAGAAACAACTGGAGTTATATCCTTTGGCAGGTACATAATATGTCGGAAGAAGAGAAAAAAAATTATCCGTTTATCGACCAGGTGATCAAAGAAAAACCGGTCGATCCGAAAAAACGGTGGAAGAAGATCGGGAAGCTGGCACTTTCCGGTCTGGTTTTCGGCGCGGCGGCGGCGATCGCATTCGCGGCCGTTTTTCCCGGTGCGGAATTTGCCTTTGGTAAACTGGATAAGAACAACACCAAAGTGACACTCGACTCCTCGGAGGAAGAGCCGGAAACCGGAGAGACAGACCCGACTGCGGCTGTCTCCACTTCATCGACGCCGACAGTGTCATCAACACCGACAACGACACCGGCAGCCACACCGGTTCCGACACAGGAGCCGACGCCGGAAGGTGCACAGAGTAAAGAGGAGCAGCCGGAAGGTATCACGCTGCAGGATTACAAGCAGCTTCACCAGGATATGCTGAAGGCCGCGGAGCAGGCGGAAAATGCCATGGTGGAAGTGATCGGCATCACCAGCGAGATGGATTACTTTAACCAGGGCTACGAGAATCAGTCTCAGATCACAGGGGTTGCCGTTGCGGAAAACGAGGAAAATGTCTATATCCTCACAGAAGCAAGAGGCGTTGAGGGCGCGGAGAAGATCCGTGTGACCTTCTACGATAATACATCCGCGGACGCGGAAATGCTGAAGAAGGATGATAATACGGGGCTTACGGTATTAAAGGTGCCGCTTGCGTCTCTTTCTGCCGATACCCGCACCGGACTGGCTCCGGCGCCGATCGGAAGTTCTTATATGCTCCAAAAAGGCGAACCGGTACTTGCATTGGGCAGCCCTTTGGGGTACAGTGATTCTGTTGCCTTTGGCACAGTAACCTCGACCGCGAATAAGGTACAGCTCTCCGATACGGAATACAGTCTGATCACGACCGATATCGAAGGCGTGAAGGACGGCAGCGGCATACTGGTCAATCTGGACGGGGATGTTGTGGCGATCATCGATCAGTCCATGGCCAATACCAACCTCACGACGGTCACCGGACTCGCGATCTCGCAGATCAAGAGCCTTATCGAGGACATGTCGAACAATGTAAACCAGCGTTACGCGGGTATCCGCGGAGAACAGGTGACGGATGCGATATCGGAAAAAACAGGCATCCCGGTCGGTCTGCTCGTTGTGGGCGTCGATGCGGATTCCCCTGCCATGCTCGCCGGAATCAAGGAATATGATGTGATCACGAAGATGGAAGATACCTCGATCGGCAACATTCAGGACTTTCACCGGTTCCTTGCTGCGCAGAAGGCGGACAGCGTGATCCACATAGAAGCAATGCGTAAAGGCGTCGACGGCTATTCGAAAATCGAATTTGACATGACCGTCGGCGAGAGATAATCAGGAAGGATGACAATACATGTTATATATTCAGGAACTGAATGAAGGAATGAAGGTTGCCGGGATCTACCTGTGCAAGAACAGACAGTCCGCGGAGACAAAGAACGGCAAGGCCTATGAGAATGTAACTCTGATGGACAAGACCGGAACCGTCGACGCGAAGATCTGGGATCCGGATTCCCCCGGCATCGAGGATTTTGACGCGCTTGATTATGTCGATATTATGGGGGATGTATCCCGTTACAACGGCATGCTGCAGGTCTCTCTGAAGAGAGTGCGAAAGGCGCGCGAAGGAGAGTATGATCCGAAGAATTATCTCCCGACCACCGAGAAAAACATCGATGAGATGTATAAGGCAATGATGAATTTTGCGGATAAGGTCGAGAACCCGTACCTTTCCAAATTGTTAAATGCGTTTTTTAAGGAGGACGAGGCTTTCGTGAAGAAGTTCAAAAACTCCTCCGCGGCAAAAACGATCCACCACGGCTTCGTGGGCGGCCTCCTGCAGCATACCCTTTATGTGACGAGCATGTGCTATTATATGTGCCGCTACTATCCGTATCTGAATCAGGATCTTCTGCTCACCGCCGCGATGTGCCATGATATCGGTAAAGTGGAAGAGTTATCCGCCTTCCCGAAGAATGATTACACCGATGACGGACAGCTTCTCGGTCATATCATGATCGGCGCGGAAATGATCCACGACGCGGCGAACAAGATCGACGGTTTTCCGAAAAAGCTGGAGTCAGATCTGAAGCACTGCATCCTCGCGCACCACGGCGAGTACGAGTACGGTTCTCCGAAGAAGCCGGCTCTCGCGGAAGCCATGGCCCTCAATCTCGCGGACAACGCGGATGCCAGACTGGAGACGATGTATGAGCTGCTGAAGGCAAACTACCAGAAGGCCGAAGGAGAATGGTTCGGTTTCAACCGCGTCTTTGATTCCAACATTCGAAAGACCGGAAACCTCGACAATCTGAAATAAATGTTTTATAATGCCGGATACAAAGAGTGCCGCAAAACGGCCGGAATGTATCCGGCATCATGCTGTACGGACTTTTTTTATAAAATCTAACAGTGTGTAATTTTTTTTATCGATTTAGTTCATAGGAATGAAAGAGTTAGTTTGAATTTATGGAACAGATAACGTTAAAGAAGGATGATACGATCCGTCTTACAATAGAAGATCAGTCTGATGACGGTTCAGGAATCGGACATGAGGAAAGAACAAAAGAAACCGTATTTGTAAAGGATACGGTGATTGGCGATGTGGCCGAAGTTAAAATCATCAAAGCAAAGAAGAATTATGCTTTTGGTCGATTGATGAAACTGATCACACCCTCCAGGAACAGAACAACACCGGTTTGTGAAAATGCAAAGGCTTGTGGGGGCTGTACCTTGCAGCATATGGACTATCAGGCGCAGTTAGAAATGAAACAGGAAAAGGTGCGAAATTGTATCATGCGTCTTGGTGGGATCTCGAATGCTAAGGAATTGATGGAACCAATTTGCGGAATGAAACATCCTTTTCAGTATCGCAACAAAATGCAATTTCCGGTTGGGATAGATAAAGAGGGAAAATGCATTTTAGGCTTCTATGCAGGAAGAACCCACTCTATTATTCCATTGAAGGAATGTGCGATCGGACATCCGGTCAATGAAAAAATCTGTGCGGCTATCAGACAGTTTGTGGATGAAAATCATATCTCTGTTTATGATGAAGAGAAGAACAAGGGACTCCTGCGCCATGTGCTGACGAGAGTCGGCTTTACAACAGGACAGGTAATGGTGTGCCTGGTTGTAAACGGCGATTCCATTAAAAACAAGGAAAAACTGATTGCTTTGCTTGATAAGGCAGTGCGGGAATATAACGAACAGGCTCGGGAAGCATTGACTCTTTCTTCTGTGGTTTTAAATAAGAACCGGGATAAAACCAACCGTATTCTGGGCTTTGAGACGGAAACTCTCTTTGGTTCTGAATCAATTGAAGATTATATTGGAAATGTTCGTTTTAAGATTTCTGCCCAGTCCTTCTTTCAGGTGAATCCGGCTCAAACTGTGAAATTATATGAAAAAGCCTTAGAGTATGCGGGATTGTCCGGAGAAGAAACGGTCTGGGATATGTATTGTGGAATTGGCACCATCAGTCTGTTCCTGGCAAAGAATGCAAAGAAGGTATTTGGGGTTGAAATCGTAGCTCAGGCCATTGAGGATGCAAAACAAAATGCCGGATTAAATAATATCAATAACGCAGAATTCTTTGTAGGAAAAGCAGAGGAAATCGTTCCTCATATCTACAAGGAAAATCTTCCGGGGGCCAATGCCGATGTGGTGGTGGTTGATCCTCCAAGAAAAGGCTGTGATGAAGTGCTTTTGGAAACTCTTGCTTCGATGAAGCCAAAGAGATTGGTATATGTATCTTGTGACCCTGCCACCTTAGGAAGAGACTTAAAGTCTTTGACTGAAAAAGGCTTTACGGTTGAAAGAATCGCTGCTTTTGACCAATTTCCTCAAAGTACGCATGTTGAGACAGTGGCTCTGCTAACAAGA
>JAXJTA010000072.1:0-3122 GCA_036309825.1 Eubacterium sp.
ATCAGCGCGCCTGCGAGTTTATCTCGAAGAACCTTTAATTCGTTATCTGTCTGCATCAAATCACCTCTGCCAAAAAAACTTATGAGCTTATGTTACAACGCATAGAGCGGGTAGGCTGTAACCGATGTTACGAATCATCCGAAGTCTGATGGAAGTCCGTGGTAGACATAATTTTCGTTTGACAACACCTCGATATCTGCTATAATGTTCTTATCAAGCAGCTGGTAAGATAGATGGGACCTATCTGATCCGGCAAATTGAGTAATCGCAAAAACGATCACCTAGTCGGCCAAGATCAGGGTGATCGTTTTTATTTGCGTTTTGTGCAAATAATAACCAACGTAATGACTGCACACAACATAATAACAAACTGAATGAGTCCATCGTATGTTACATACATGCATCAGCACCACCTCTCTTTCAAGCTCAGATCAGATAGTGCAATCACTCTGCCAGCTGCCGGATAAGAATATTATCCGGCAGATATATGTTAACATAACATATTGACATAAAACATTCAATAGCCAATTACCTTGTTGTTACACTTCTCTATGAACGCCAGTTCCGTTTCCGTATACCTCTTCTCATCGACCAGAAAACTCAGTCCGTGCGGTGCACCTTCGAAGATCTCGACCTGCACCGACTGTCGCTTCACCTCTGCATCCGCACATTCCGGATTTCTCCTGCCTGCTACATCATTGCGAGCTCCATCACCACACGCTCCGTCACCACACGCTCCATGATCGCCTGCTCCGGCTTTGTCCATCCCGCCTCTATATGCCGCGGCAATTTCTTCTGCCATTCTGCAGGGTACAAAGCGGTCCTCTGTCCCATGGATAATAAGGATCGGAAGCTTCGTCCGCGAAACCGCCTTCTTCGCGCTGGTAGCCAGCAGATTTACGTGACCGAAGAACAGCTCACCGAGATAAGCCGCCGGCCAGAAAAGCCAGACCGGAAGTTTTTTCTGACGGATCACATCACAGATAATGTCCTTGGGCGAAGAATATCCGCAGTCCGCCGCGATGCCGACCACGTTTGACGGAAGATCCAGATCAGCCGCCATCAGGACAGTAGCCGCGCCCATCGATACGCCGGAAATGATGACCGGTTTCGACAGTCCGAACCGTTCTGCCGCGTACTCGCACCAGCGTTTGCAGTCCTCCCGCTCCTTAATTCCGAAAGCGATCGTATGACCGCCGCTGTTCTCGTGCGCCCGCTGATCGACAACCAGAGAGTCGATTCCGTGCGTCCTTGCGATCTTGTGTGCGCCCGCCATATCACGGAGTGCCGCGCCGCGGTAGCCGTGAAACATGATCTGCAGGGGTTGCACGCTGCTTTCGTAGCCCGCATTTCCCCGGTCGTTTGCGCCGCATTCCTTGCTGTCGGCTGCTGCCCGCTCCTCACTGTATCCCGCTGCATGCTCTTTGCCTTGGGTCCTCTCGTGATTTTCTGTCCTCTGTCTCACTTCTATTTGCGCGTCAACCGGCTCATTATTCCGCGCATGATAATAGCGGCCGTACAGCTCCGTGCCGTCGTAGGCCCTGATCCTCACCTCTTCGAAGGGCACCTCGTGCATCGCATCCACAAGTGCCTTCATTTCCCGCCGAAACGGGTCGTACTGCGCGCTTGCAGGCAGATCGACCGCCGCGTTTTTGCGCGCATCCGAATTATGAAAGGTGAAAAACCATGTTCCGTATACGAACAGCATCCAGAGTGCCGCCGCTATTATCAACAAAACGATTAAAATTACCATTACTTACCGAACAGATCTCCGATCTTGTCGAGGCTCAGTTTGCCTTTGATCGCGGTGATCACAGCGTTGACCTGCTCATCCGGAAGATCAAGGCCGGTGATGCTCTCCAGTGCCTTAACCGGGTCCTTTTTGAACTTCTCCAGCAGTGCCGGGTCCTTTTTCAGCTTCTCAATGATCTCGTTTACCTTTGCTCCGATATCCATCTTCTCGTTCCCCTTTCACATTTTGCATTTTCGCTCATGCTGCAACATTTTGAATACTAAAATTATAGCACAGGTCCTCCCCGCTCGTCTTTGGTTTATTGACTTTTTCCGTAAAAAAGGTAGAGTAATAAAATGTGCAGGTAAAGAGGTAATCAAGAAAGCACGTAAGTAAGTAAACAAGTGAGCGCATAAGCACGTAAGTAAGCAAGCACATATGAACTCGACTTACCATCGAATCATCAAGCATGGAGGCAGAATATTATGAACCCGAATTTCCCGAAAATCTTTTTCAGCGACCTGGACGGCACCCTTCTTACCGATGAGAATAAACTGATCTCGCCCGCAACCTACGAGGCGATCCGAAAATTTGTCGCAGCAGGCAATTATTTCTGCATCTGTACCGGACGCCCGGAAGCAAGCGCGCTCGATGTGCAGGAGCGGCTCGGCCTGAATCTGGGGGAAAAAAACTACGTCGTTGCCTACAACGGCGGTGTTATCCTCGAGTCACCGTCCGGAAAGGCGGTGTACCGCAACGGCCTTGAGAAGCCGCTCGTCAGCGAGATCTTCGCGCTGGCGCGGGAGTATGACGTCTACTGCCACACCTATCAGGGTAAATACATTCTCGCTCCGTTTGCGGGCGATTCACTGGCCTATTATACCCGCCCGGTCAACATGCCCTACATCATCAACGAAGACCCGGCAAGCCTGCTTAATGGTCCTGTAGGCAAGGTCATCTGCGTCGAACTGTATGATCATGAGAAGCAGGAGCGTTTCCGCGAGGCTGTCGAAACCAAATTCGCCGGAAAGGTCAGCGTCTCTTATTCCAACAGCTACTATCTGGAGATCGTACCCGCGGGAATAAATAAGGGAACTGCAGTGACGGCACTCGCCTCTTACCTCGGCATTCCGGTCGAAAATACGATCGGTGCCGGTGACGAACGGAATGACCTCGAACTTCTGAAGGGCGCGGGCCTTGGCATCGCGATGGCCAATGCCGTACCGCAGGTGAAGGAAGCTGCCGATGTCATCACGGAAGATGACAACAACCACGACGGCCTCGTGCCGTACCTGAACTGACGCACAGGCAAACCGATCTGCTTCGACAGTGGACCGGGCGGCAGCTCTGCACAGAAGATGCGCCATGCAGCTCATAAAACAGGCGGCGG
>JAXJTA010000073.1:0-1541 GCA_036309825.1 Eubacterium sp.
ACCTGACTGATCTGCGGAATCGTTGCATCATCGGCATATGGTTTAACAGCTTTTCCATGAAGGAGTTTCGTATTAAAGTTCATGCATTCTCTCTCCCTTAAGCAATTCACACATATCATATCGCATTACTATGAAACTGTCTTATATGAAAGAGTGATAACAGGCAATAATTTTTTGTTATCGCAAAGTCCAGAATAGCGAAGATCAATACAGCAGACAAAGCGGCCTCTCCCGCGCAGTTTTTTAAGGCTGCGTGGAAAGGCCGCTGTTTTTACTTTACGTAATTCAATTAAATCTTAATTTCCTGATCCGTTTTTCTGCTTATTCGAAAATCAGATCTCTCTGGTCCATACGGAAGCCATAGCCGGGCCGCCGCCTACGCAGAGGGAAGCACAGCCGATCTTCGCGTCCTGACGCTTCATCTCGTAAAGCATCGTAACGATGATACGAAGAGCGGAGCAGCCTACCGGATGTCCGAGGGAAATGCCGGAACCGTTGACGTTGGTCTTGCTGCGGTCAACGATGTATCCGTAATCCTCTTTCAGCTTTCTCTCAACACCGATGAACTGTGCTGCGAAGGCTTCGTTGACCTCCCAGTAATCGACATCATTGAAGGCAACGCCTGCGGCGTCGAGTGCTTTCGGAATAGCTACCGCCGGTCCGAGACCCATGTACTTCGGATCTACGCCCTTTGCGGCGATCGCAAGCATCTTTGCCATCGGCTCGATGCCGAGTTCTTTCGCCTTATCGAGAGACATGACAACAACTGCAGCTGCGGCATCGTTGATACCGGATGCGTTGGCCGCTGTGGTTACGCCGTCTTTATTGAATACCGGTTTCAGCTTGGAGATAGACTCCATGGTGCAGCCCTGGATCATATGCTCATCAACATCAAGGACCTTGTCGCCCTTTCTGGTATGCTCGATGACCGGAACGATCTCATCCTTGAATTTGCCCTCTTCCGTTGCCTTGCAAGCACGGGAATGGCTCATAACCGCGAGCTCGTCACACTCTTCACGTGTGATATTGTACAGCTTTGCTACATTATCCGCTGTGCAGCCCATGTGTCCCTCGGAAAGCTCATCATAAAGAGCATCATGAAGTAGGGAATCATACAGCTCCGCGCCGCCCTGATTCGGGATACTTCCCATACGATAGCCCATACGTGCCTTCGGAAGAAGGAACGGTGCCTGTGTCATATTCTCGGTACCGATTACAAGGCCGATCTCGGTCTTGCCAAGGGCGATATCATTGCAGGCGATCTCCAGCGCGCGCATACCGGATGCACAGTTCTGGTTTACAACGACCGCATTGCTCTCGATGCTCATACCGATACGCATGGATACCTGGCGTGCCGGGAGAGATCCCTGCATACCCGTGTAAACCTCGCCCATGACGATCTCATCAACGACCTCCGGCTTAATTCCCGCGCGTTTGATCGCTTCGGTTCCGGCTGTGATCGCAAGATCTCTGGCGGATACATTCTTGAACTCACCGAGGAATTTTCCGATAGCTGTTCTGCATGCACTGACGATTACAAC
>JAXJTA010000074.1:0-3767 GCA_036309825.1 Eubacterium sp.
CTTGTAATCCGCAACGTTCTCGACCAGTTTCATGCGTTTCTCAAACAGCTTAACGATCGCGGCATCGGTCTCGTCGATCTGTTCACGGTATTTATCTAAATCACTCATTGGGAACTCCTTGGGTCTGTCATGATATACATATCATCTTATTATAGCAGAAATCTTCACATCTGAATATCAGAGCGGGATTTTTTTGTTATTTTTGTCTGCTTTCAGAATGAAGCTTTACCCGGTCAATAATCGCTTTGATATTGGACAGGGACCCGAACGAAATGATCAGATCTCCCGGATCCGCCATCGAATATGCCGAATCTACTGCTTCTTCGACAGACCGGCAGGCACGGACGCTCTTCACGAATCGTGCTGCTTCCGCAGCGGCTTCTTCCGCAGGCAGCGCTCTCTCATTTCCCGGTGTAGCCACGGTGATCACTTCGTCCGCAAGCGGCAGGACCGTTGAAAAAACGCTTCGGTAATCCTTGTCCTTAAAGATCCCCGCGACAAGGATCGTCCGGTTATATGTCTTTCCTGTTATTGAGGGGAGGGCTTCGATATATTCACGGAGCCGTTTCGCGGCACCGGGATTGTGTGCCCCGTCCACGATAAAATCGGGATCTTCGGCAGCCTTCATAAACCTTCCGGGAAGCGACGCTTTCGCGATTCCACTCTCGATCGCCTGCCGCGGGATCGGGGCGATACAGGCACCCCATTCCAGAAGCGCATCGGCAGCGGCTGCCGCATTCTGTATCTGGCAGATTCCCGGAATGCCGGGCTTCAGCGTAAGTCCCCGGTAAATGCATGAATTTCCCGGCTCGCAGTACCCCGTCCGGACAAATGCCGCTCCGACCGCTGAAGCCTTCTGTTCCAGGACTTCCAGAACTCCGTCTTCCTGACAGCCGGAGATCACGCGGCATCCCTTCTTGATAATTCCTGCCTTCACCCCTGCGATCTCTTCGATCGTCGATCCCAGCCACGCGCTGTGATCAAGAGAGATAGGCGTAAAAACAGCCAGAACAGGCGCGGGAATAACATTGGTCGCGTCATTCTCTCCCCCCATGCCGCATTCCAGAATGACAGGATCACAATGTTCGTGAAGAAAATACAGGAAGGCCATACAGGTTTCCAATTCAAAGGAGGAAGGACAGGGAATCCCGCTTTGCTCCATCCGGTCAGTCTCTGCCTTCAATCTGTCCGCGATCTCACAATATTCCTCCGTCGTGATCAGACCTTTCATGCAGCGGAACTGCTCGCCGTATTCAAAGACAACAGGCGAGGTAAAAAGGCCCGGATTATATCCGGCTTCGACAAATGCGGCGTACAGGAAGTTTGCCGTGCTCCCTTTCCCGTTTGTTCCCGCGATATGGATAAAGCGAAGCTTCTTCTCCGGGCTGCCCAGGCGTTCCAGCAGCACCCGGATCCGGTCGAGAGAGAGATGGATCTCCCCCGGTTTTCCCGCCATATATTTTCGTGCTTCTTCATAGATCATGATCCGGTCTTCCTTCCCTGTTTCCACAAATTCCCGAAAATTCTTCCGTATATAGCAAACGGGCTGCCGCCAAAAGCGCCAGCTCGTCTGCATAAACTGTATTATTTATCAACGGTACCGATCAGATATGTGACATACTGCTGCGCGGTCCGGCCGGAAATGCCGCCGTGACTCAGCTCCCATGCGTTTGCGCCGGCACGGAGTTCTTCCTCTGTCATCGTAAGGCCTGCCTTCTTTGCCAGATTTATCACGATATCAAAGTACTCCGCCTGCGTCGGTTTGGAGTAATTGATCGTCACACCGAAACGATGTACGAGAGAAAGTTTTTCCTCCATCGTATCGGATTTGTGGATACCGTTCTCGACCTTGACATCGTCGCGGTCACTCCAGGTCTCCTTGATCAGGTGACGCCGGTTGGACGTCGCGTAGATCAGGACATTATCGGGCTTTGTCTCGACACCGCCCTCAATGACCGCCTTCAGGAACTTATATTCGATCTCGAATTCCTCGAAGGAAAGGTCATCCATGTAGATGATAAACTTGTAATTGCGGTTTTTGATCTTTGCAATGACATTGGAAAGATCCTTGAACTGATGCTTATAGATCTCGATCATACGAAGGCCCATCGGGTAAAACTCATTGACGATCGCCTTGATCGAGGTGGATTTGCCGGTGCCCGAATCGCCGAACAGCAGGCAGTTGTTCGCCTTGCGGCCCTCAACGAAGGCTTTCGTATTGTCGACCAGTTTTTTCTTCTGGATCTCATAACCCACGAGGTCATCGAGCATGACCTTATCCATATTATTGATGGCATGAAATCTGATGGCACCGTTATCATCGGACGCAATACGGAAGGCCTTATTCAGGCCGAACATACCTACGCCGTAATCCCTGTAAAAAGCGGTGATATTGTCAAAAAATTCATTCTCATCTGCAGCGGTCTCGAGCTTCTCACTGAGTGTTCTGACCTTCTCGCTGACGTTCTTGTTGTACATAAGCTCCGGTTTGACGATCGCTTTGTAGTGCAGGATATGGCTGAAGCAGTCGATGCCGAGGTAAGTCTCCAGCCAGCCGAAGTCATAATTAAAAAGCTCGCGGAATGCTTTGAAGTCATTCTTCGCGAAGTAATTGACGCTGCCGTCACTTGCCCCGACCTTTTCACAGGTCAGTGAGAAGGAATTCTCATCGGTGATCAGCAAAAACGTCAGATAATTATGCCACAGGTTTTTGTCAAACGCATAGTCTGTAGAGACATTCAGAATCCGCTTGATCTGATGAAAGCATCTCGTGCGGAGTTCATCCTTTGTCTGGGTATTTTCCCTCGCGTTGCGGCAGATGTCTCCCAGCTGCATTAGAATTGTTTCTTCAGGCAAACTTCCGTAGATCAGAAGCTTTGATATGATATGATCCATAAACTGACCTCATTTATTTCTGATTATTTCTGATTTATTTTATCTGTTGCGATGTCCGTGGTACTTCTCTTCGCAGTATTTGCAGCGGTAAACGGCCTTATTCGGATCGGTCAGCACAAAGACCTGATCGAGTCCCTGTTCGATCGAAGTGATGCAGCGCGGATTCTTGCAGCGGATCACGTTGCGGATCTCCTTCGGAAGGCTGAGCTTCTTCTTGTCGACGATCCTGCCGTTTTCGATCACATTGACGGTAATATCCGGATCGATAAATCCGACGATGCCGAGATCGAGCTCATCTACCGGGCATTCGACCTTAATGATGTCCTTTTTTCCCATTTTGTTGCTTCTCGCGTTCTTGATAATTGCCACGCAGCAATCAAGCTGATCCAGTTTCAGATCATGATAGATCGTCATCGCCTTGCCGGCTTTGATATGATCCATAACAAATCCCTGTTCAATAGCGCCTACGTTTAACATTTATTCTACCTCCAGTTCAAGAAGTGTGAAGATCAGGGCCATGCGCATATACATTCCCCAATATACCTGCTTGAAGTATGCGGCACGCGGGTCCGCGTCTACGTCGACAGAGATCTCATTGACACGGGGAAGCGGATGAAGCACATACATATCTTCCTTTGCCAGTTCCATCTTCTCTTCGTTGAGAATATAGAAGTCTTTCATGCGGACATAATCGTCCTCGTTGAAAAAACGTTCCTTCTGTACACGTGTCATGTAGAGGATATCCAGATCCGGAAGCGCGTCCTCCAGCCGGATCTTCTCCTCGTACGGAATGCCGTTGGCCATGTTGATGCCCCAGCCGTTTCTCATCGTCGGCGCTGGCCGCACCTCGGTCGCCAGTGACAGATTGACCC
>JAXJTA010000075.1:0-1949 GCA_036309825.1 Eubacterium sp.
CCTATGGACCGATGAGGCGGGCGTAAAGCATGACGAGACGGCAACCGTCAAATACATGCAGAATACGCGTGCTGCCTGGGATCTTGTAAAGCCATACGACACGTTTAAGGACGGAAGAAGATGGTCGTGGAATAATGACGGCGGCGTCACGTGGTTTACCAGCTATGAAGATTTTTCCACGATGATCTATGACAGAGATATTGTTATGTCGATGGGCGGCGTAGCGGCGAATAACCTGTTCTACAATGTTTATAAAGAAGCACTCGACGGGGTGGTTCCGGAAGGGTACGAACCGGTCGAGGTGGAAGGACGTACCTTCTATCTGGATGAGGTCGTTGGATTCAGAGCGTATATCAACGCGGCAACAATCGTTCCGATCGGAACGAAATTCAATCTTGATCTGATGCTTTCTGACGGAAACATCTGGTATACCAATAAGGGTACCACTTATGGCTTGTGGTTCCACAGACATCCATCTTGGGGGAAAACACTCGAATCAAAGTGGAACGGTGACTTCGAATCCAATGAACATGGCGGCTGGATGAATATATATCTGGCGAGGATGAAATACGACATTGTTTTTCACGAGAACGGAGGACCGGCACTGGAGGATGTGACGGATATTCCTTATGAACGGCTGATCACGCAGTATGAACCGTCTGAATATACAAAGGGAATGCAAGTCGTCATCGAGGGACAGGATTTCCAGTTCGCCGGCTGGTATGATAATGCCGGCCTTACCGGAGAGGCATTTGATTTCAACGACCAGACCATGCCGGATCATCAGGTGGATCTCTACGCGAAGTGGGTTCCGATTTCCTACAAGGTTACCTTTGATACGGCAGGGGGAAGCCCGGTTGACCCGATCGAAGATGTTCCTTACGGATCGATTCTGACAAAGCCGGAAGATCCGCAGTATACAGATCACATTTTTACCGGATGGACTCTGGACGGCAAGCCGTACAGCTTCGAATCCGGCGTGACAAGAGATATCACCCTGGTTGCGCAGTGGAAGGGAACAAAAGCCTATACGGTGACCTATGATCTGAACGGCGGAAGTGGAACAGCACCGACCGATTCCAATGTATATTATGATACGTCCTCGGCGGTAGCAAAGGATCCGGGCAGCATGACGCCTCCGGCAGGCATGAGCTTTACCGGATGGGTGGCCAATACAGACGGGCAGAAGTATTATCCGGGCAGTGCCGTTCCGATCAAAGGAGATACGGTTCTGACCGCGCAGTGGACGCCGGCGGCAAAAACAGCGGAGCTTACCTACGACTTTAACTTTGATAACTTTGGCATCAAAGCAAGTGGTGACACATCCGCAAGTGTAAAGGATATCGCGAACAACAATACGGTTACACTGGTTGATATCGCGTCGCTTCGCACTGTTCCGGCGGGATACGTATTTACCGGCTGGTATTCGGATAAAGAGTGCACAAACGGACCGGTAACGGAACTGCTCGTGAATACCAGATTCCCGGAGAAAAACATTGTTTATGCAGGCTGGGCACCGAAGGATTATACGATCACCTATGATCCGAACGGCGGCACCTGGAAGGACGGAACTTCGGACAAGCGCACGGATACACATTCTCAGGATGAGAAGGCGATCATCTGGAACGCACCGGAGAGAGAGGGATATACCTTCGTTGAGTGGAAGGGAAGTTCCTATCAGCCGGCACAGGAGTACAACGAGAAAGATGCGGAAACCGGCATGTATGTAGACGATGTGCTGGTAGCGCAGTGGAAGAAGAATGAAGCACCGGCTGACTCGAAGGACAAGAATGCGACATCGAAGAATCAGACCAAGGCACCGGCAACCGGAGATACATCGAATCTTCCGATCTGGGCAATGCTTGCCGGAATCGCAGCGGCCGGACTGGTTGTATTTACGAGCCTTCGCAGGAAGAAAAAACAGGGCTGACAGGAATATGAATTAATCC
>JAXJTA010000076.1:0-5466 GCA_036309825.1 Eubacterium sp.
CTTTCTTATCTATAATCCGGTGGGCTTCTCCTACGTGATCTCGATGCGGATCTACCGTAATTCACTGATCCCCTGGGCTGTTCTGCTTTTCGTATCCTGCATGCTCGGCATCTATTTCCGCAAGGATAAGAGCCCTGTAGCCCTGATCGGCTGGTCGGTCGGCGGAGCGGTATCGCTCGCGTTTTTCTGGCTCCTTCGCGAGGACAGCATCTGGATGCTCGCTTTTTATGCCGGCGCGATGCTTTTTCTCATTCTCTATTGGGTATTCGTTGCGAAAGCCTGGAAGCGGCTCGTGCCGTACCTGCTTCTCGCGATCGTTCCCTTTGCGGGCATGAGAGCTGCCGTTGCCGGTGTATCCATGATGAACAGTGCGTATTACGGCGTATATGCGACGGAAGATCGTACGCAGACCGGTATTGGCGAGGTCATGAGCCTTCTGTACAAGATCGATGATCCGTACAAAACGGATGAAAATATCTGGATCTCACAGAGAATGATCGGCCTGGCTCAGAGCGTCAGTCCGACACTGGCGACACTGAAGGATTTCCCGCAGTGCTGTCAGGCACTGGCGGGAGGCCCGGAGATCTACGGTGACTGGACTGAATGGGCGCTCCGCACCTCCGCGGCAAATAACGGTCACTATATCGACGGCGCCGAGACGAATGCCTTCTTCACAAAGTGTGCCGAGGAACTGGAGGCAGCCTTTGCCGATGGCCGTCTGGAAAAGAAGCAGGCGATCTACCTGTCGAGCCAGACCAAGGGAATGGAAGTGTCCGATCTGACAGAGAGCGCCGTTCTTGCAGTGAAGACGGGCTGGCATATGATGAGTTACGTGCAGTGCGATGCGGTTGAAATGACGACATTGCCGACGGTAAGCGAACAGGAGCTGGATACCTGGGAGGAACTCCTTCGTTACAGCATTCCGAGAAGCGAAGACCAGATGAAAGAGATGCTGGCGGATTCGGATTTTCTGACGGAAAATGCCGTAGCTGTACGCGCGCATCACCGCAATGCGGTTCTGTCCAATTGGATCGTAAAGGCGTACCGGTACGCAAAGTATGCGCTTCTTCCGCTCATGGGACTCGGCTGGCTGTTCCTCACGATCGAGCTGATCGTTAGGAGAACAAGGATGAATCGCCTGCGCAAGGATTCCTGGATCATGATGACAGGGCTGGGGCTCACTGTTTTTGTAAATCTCTTCGCGGTCTGCCTTTTCTCACGGTTCCTGACACACGATGCGACGGGAACGGTATTCTGCTTCTACGGCAATGCCGGCTATACGCTGATCGCCGCGGCACAGGCGATCGGAATCTACTGCTTCTTCTACTTCATTATTGATAAAGTCAGGGAAGCGAGAGCGAAGGAGGATGCCGAAGAATACGAAGCGGCGCATAAGGGAGACAACTTCAGGAAGGAACAGCGCGAAAAAGAACTGCGCGAGAAAGAGATTCGCGAGCAAGAGATTCGCGAGAAAGACCTGGTCGGCTTTGAGGAGATTGATCCGGAAACACATGAAAAGTAAGAATAATTCCCACGCTATTGGAAAAACGGTGCTGATCCTATTGACTGCCGGATCGCTTCTCGCAGCGGGCTGCGGTGCGCCGGCAGACGGCAGCGGATCGTCCGGCGGTTCCGAAACTACTGGCACAGTGAAAGACGCAGTCGAAGCAGATTCGGAAAGCACGGAAACAATTGACACGGATCCGGGCAGTTCCAATACAGTGAGGAGCGGATCGGAGACCGATGTCGAAACTGCCGGGGCAGATAGTGAGATGACCGATGCCGGGGATGCGCAGAGTGCACAGGAGGAAGCCTGGCAGGTCCTCACGCTGATCAATGAGGAGCGCGAAAAAGCGGGGCTTGATCCGCTCATCATGGACCGGTATCTGTGCGAAGCAGCGGTGACGCGCTGCGCGGAGCTTCCGGTCAGCTTCTCTCATGTGCGGCCCGACGGCTCAAGCTGCTTTACCGTCACCGACGGAACGCCCACGAGGGCGATCGCGGAGAACATCGCGAAGGATTATCCGGATGCCACCTCTGTTGTAGAGGGATGGATGGCATCCGAAGAGCATCGGGACAATATCCTGAGTACAAGATATCGTTCCGTCGGAATCGCCCTTCTTCAGACGGAGGATACCTGTTACTGGGTACAGGAATTCAGTTTCCGTAAGGCTTCGGAGTAAGCCATCCCTCGGGGAGGCGGCGCAGTTGACTAGTGCAGGAGATTTGTTTATAATAATTATTTCGGACAGTGTCCGAAGTAAAGAGATACGAACATTTACTTAACGCGGTGGGCGATCGGAAGGTCGCGGACAAGCAACGATAGAAAGAAGGATCACAAAATGGGAAAGATCAAAGTTACTAAGGATTGCAACGGTATTCAGGGACTGTATGTGGTAGAGCCGACAGTATTCGGCGACAACCGCGGTTATTTCATGGAGACATACAATTACAACGATTTTGCCGAGGCGGGCATCGACTGCCAGTTCGTGCAGGATAACCAGTCCGCATCGAAAAAGGGTGTGCTTCGCGGTCTTCATTTCCAGATCAATTATCCGCAGGATAAGCTCGTTCGCGTTGTGAACGGCTCCGTATTTGATGTGGCCGTCGACATCCGCGAGGGAAGCCCGACCTTCGGTAAGTGGTTCGGTGTGGAACTGACCGCAGAGAACAAGAAGCAGTTTTTCATCCCGAAAAATTTCGCGCACGGCTTCATCGTTCTGTCCGATTACGCGGAGTTCTGCTACAAGGTAACCGATTTCTATCATCCGAACGATGAGGGCGGTCTCCTCTGGAACGACAAGGATCTCGGCGTTGAATGGCCGATGCCGGAAGGAATGACCGAGGCGGATCTCATCCTCTCCGAGAAGGATAAAGTCAACTGGACATACAAAGAATTTCTGGAGAAACGTGCAAAATAATGACGAAAAAGAAAATTCTCGGCGGGATCATTATGCTACTGCTGGCGGTCCTGCTCAATTTTACAATTATCCAATATGTCGTTCCTCTCGATCAGGAGGAGATGACGCTGAGTGTTTCCGTCAAGGCAGAAGAAGCTGCCAATGTACAGGTCTATTATCTGACCGCGGATGATGATTTCGAAAAAGGCTTTCAGTCTTCCCAGGTGGTAGGCCACGGCTATAAGTCCGCAGGAGAAGCCGAAGTCATGGAATTCGAGATCCCGGCGGATACGACCTATATCCGTTTTGATCCGACGGAGACCGACGGACAGGTGCTGGAGCTCGGCGAGGCATCCTTAAGCTATGACGGAACGGCCATTGATGAGAAGCTGTCCTATGATGACCCGTATGACACGCAGACCGTTTCCGCAGAGTCGGACGGGGATACATGGAAAGTGACTTCCGAAGGTACCGATCCGTTCTTCATCTGGCAGACGGACACCGGGGCGCAGAAGGCAGCGGTCGATGCAGCGCCGAAGACGAGCCGCACCGTCGGAAGGATCATTATCTGCGTCATTGTCGATGCGGTCCTTCTCTTTCTCTGGGCGGATTCCAAGCGGATCCTCGAGATCCCGGGGGATGTCCTGGCCAATAAGAAGCTCGTATGGAATCTGGCAAAGAATGACTTCAAGACCAAATTCGCGGGGTCTTATCTCGGTATCTTCTGGGCATTCGTGCAGCCGATCGTAACCGTTTTTATCTACTGGTTCGTCTTCCAGAAGGCACTCCGTGTGGGCACGCAGCAGACGAAGGCGGGCATCACGATCCCGTACGTACTCTGGCTGATCGCGGGTCTTATTCCCTGGTTTTATTTCCAGGATCTGGTCTCCTCCGGAACGAATGTGTTCATGGAGTATAACTATCTGGTCAAGAAGGTCGTATTCAAGATCAGCACACTGCCGTTTGTAAAAGCGATCTCGAACCTTTTCGTGCATCTGTTTTTCATCGGATTTATGATCGTTCTGTATGCGGTCTACCGGTATTATCCGGATATCTACACGGTTCAGATCATTTACTACTCCTTTGCGATGATCGCGATGGCACTCGGCCTCGTCTACGCGACCAGTGCGATCGTTGTCTTCTTCAAGGATCTTGCGCAGATCGTCAACATCATCCTGCAGGTTCTCGTATGGATGACACCGATCATGTGGAATATGGACGGCATGGGCCTCACGGGTCCGCTCGTCACGATCCTGCGCATCAATCCGATGTATTATATCGTCAGCGGTTACCGTGATTCCATGATCAATAAGGTATGGTTCTGGGAGAGACCGGGAATCACACTCTATTTCTGGATCCTGACCATTCTGTTGTTCTGCTTCGGAACGATGGTCTTCCGGAGACTGAAGGTGCATTTCGCCGACGTACTGTAATAGAAAGAGGAAAACTTACAGAAGAATGGAAAATACGACTGTAGAAAAAACAGCAGGCGCGGTCAACGGCGCGGCTGTTGATAACGCAGAAAATAAGGAAAACGGGGATTATGCCATCCGCGTCCGGAATGTCAGCAAGATGTACAAGCTGTACGACCGCAACCGAGACCGCGTGATGGAGGCCCTCGGCCTTTCCAGGAAAAAACTTTATCATGAGCATTACGCGCTGAAGGATCTGTCCTTTGATGTCAGGCGCGGTGAGACGGTCGGCATCATCGGTACGAACGGTGCCGGCAAGTCGACGATCCTGAAGATCATTACCGGCGTTCTGTCCGCAACGGAGGGAACGGTGGATATCGCGGGACGTATCTCGGCGCTTCTCGAGCTCGGCGCCGGCTTCAACATGGAATATACCGGAATCGAGAATATCTATCTGAACGGTACGATGATCGGCTTCACCAGGGAAGAGATCGACAAGAAGATGGATGATATCCTCAAGTTTGCGGATATCGGTGATTTCGTTTACCAGCCGGTAAAAACGTACAGCTCCGGTATGTTTGTCCGCCTCGCGTTCGCGGTGGCGATCAACATCGAGCCGGAGATTCTGATCGTCGATGAGGCGCTCTCGGTCGGTGACGTGTTCTTCCAGGCCAAGTGTTATCACAAGTTTGAGGAGTTCAAGCAGCAGGGCAAGACGATCCTCTTCGTAAGCCATGATTTGGGAAGTATTTCCCGTTACTGCGACAGAGTCGTTCTCCTGAATAAGGGCGCGAAGCTGGCGGAAGGATCTCCGAAGGATATGATCGATCTGTTCAAGAAGATCCTTGTCAAACAGGTCGATGTCGACGCGGTCAAGGAGGGAACGGCTGATGCGCACAGCACGACCGGTGCCCAGACACTGACGGAGAAGATCTCGGAGGACGGCAAGGTCAAGGCAGATGCCGCGACCGGTGAGAAGGGGCAGTGGATGAGCCACTATCGTCTCAATCCGAACCTCGACGAGTACGGAAACGGAAGAGCGGAGATCATTGACTTTGCGATCATCGATGAGAACGGTGTGCTTACATCCTCGATCGTCAAGGGAACGCGTTTCAAGATCCGTTCCAAGGTCGAGTTCCACGATGATATCGAGC
>JAXJTA010000077.1:0-3864 GCA_036309825.1 Eubacterium sp.
ATGTTGAATGCGTCTTTCAAGACTCTCAGAAACGGAGAGGTAGAAGAGGGTACCGTTATTGATGTGAAACCTGAGCAGATCGTACTCAACATCGGCTATAAAGCAGATGGTATCCTGACCAGAAATGAGTATTCCAACGATCCGTCTGTTGACCTGACCACAGTTGCACAGCCGGGCGACACGATGGAAGTAAAGGTGCTGAAAGTTAATGATGGTGAGGGTCAGGTTCTTCTTACCTACAAGAGACTTGCTGCCGAGAAAGGAAGCAAAAAACTTGAGGAGGCATTCGAGAACCATGAAGTTCTGACAGCAAAAGTTGTTCGTGTACTGAATGGCGGACTGAGTGTCCTCGTTGACGGAGTACGTGTATTCATTCCGGCAAGCCTGGTATCCGATACTTTTGAGAAAGATCTCAACAAATACATGGATCAGGAGATCCAGTTCGTTATCATTGAGTTCAATCCGAAGAGAAGAAGAATCATCGGCGATCGCAAACAGCTCATCGTGGAAGAGAAGAAAGCAGCTCAGGAAGAGCTCTTCTCCCGCATCCAGGTTGGCGATGTTGTTGAAGGAACCGTTAAGAACATCACAGATTTCGGTGCTTTCATCGATCTCGGCGGTGCAGACGGACTGCTTCACATCTCCGAGATGTCCTGGGGCCGCGTAGACAATCCGCGTTCCATCCTGAAGGTCGGCGAGCAGGTTCGCGTTCAGATCAAGGATATCAAGGGCGATCGTATCGCGCTTTCCATGAAGTTCGATGATCAGAATCCGTGGCTTACAGCTGCAGAGAAATACGAAGTAGGAACCGTTGTTGAGGGTAAAGTTGCCCGCATGACCGATTTCGGCGCATTCGTTGAGCTGGAGCCGGGCATCGACGCACTTCTTCATGTATCTCAGATCTCCAGAGAGCATGTTGAGAAGCCGTCCGATGTTCTGAGCGCAGGTCAGATCATCACTGCAAGAGTTGTTGATTTCAACGAGGCAGATCGCAAGATCTCCCTGAGCATCAAGGCTCTCCAGAATGACGAAGAAGCTTACGACGAAGCTCCGGTTGAGGAATAATTCGATTACGTAAGATATTTTAGGGCGGCTGCCGATTGGCAGCCGCTCTTCTTTGCTCTTAGGGGCAAATAAAAATGACGGGAGAAGGGGCAGAAGAATGTTTATTATGCGGATGTTCATACCCGCTTATATTATAGGCTGCATACTGGCACTCATAATCTGGAACGGCATGAAGCGGGAGATAGATAAGGATCCGGCACGTGCCGCGGGAAAACGCAGACGGACCGTTAATATGTGGCTCTGGAATATTTTCTTTGTGGCTATGAGTTCTCTTTCCCTGCTCTGTCTGGCACTGCCGCAGGGAACACTTGAACGAAGGGTGAAAGCGGTTGCCAACGTCTGGCTCGATGTTCAGATCTATGCGGGCCTTCTGTCACTGCTCCCGGTGATCGCCTGGGGTGCCAATTGGCTGTTCCATTATGCGGATGAGAAAAGATTCCGGAAGATGCTCTCCGTTTTTGCCATTCTCATTCCGGTGGGAACGGCAGCTTTGATCGCGGAAGGAACATGGAGCTGTTATCATACTGTCGTGACGAAAGTGGAAGCTGAGTGCGCGAAGAGCGCCGGCGATCTGAGAAGTATGAAGGTCGTTGTGCTGGCGGACCTGCACCTGAATACGAATACGAGTCCGGAGCAGATGGAGAATGTTGTGCGTCTGGTGAATGCGGAAGATCCCGATCTGGTCATCGTGGCCGGTGATATTTTTACCAGTTCCTACGCGGAGCTGAAGAATCCGGAACGCTATGAACAGATTTTTTCACAGATGACAGCAAAGTACGGCGTGTACGCGACATGGGGCAATCATGATAATGAGGAAGTGCTTTTCTGCGGCTTCCCGCAGTCTCCGATCAAGGAATGTTTTCGTCCGGACACGATGTATGATTTTGTGCGGAAGTGTGGATTCACGCTTCTGGAAGATGAGAGTGTTGAGATCGCGGACGGTCAGGTAACGCTGATCGGGTGTATGGATAATCAGAAGAAGGGGGACGGAACCTCGGATGATCTGTCACCTGCGGAACTGATGGAAGGCATCGACGTATCCAAACCGGTCATCGTTGCGCAGCATGAGCCGGAAGAACTGGAAGAGTGGAGCAGTCTCGGTGCGGATCTTTTTGTCAGCGGGCATACACATGCCGGACAGACCTGGCCGGGAAGCATGTTCACGGAAATCTTCAATGAGGCTAATTACGGCCCCGGACAGATCGGCGATCTGACTTATTATACGACCTCCGGCGTAGGCTTCTTCGGGCCGCCGATGCGGGTCGGTACAAAGAGCGAGATTGCGGTGATCGAGTGGAATTTCCGGTAAAGCATCAGAGTAAAGTCTGCAATAGTTCGAGAGCGTATGTGTGAAGAGCATCCGATTCAAAAATTCCGTCTTCATAACAGAAAAACGCCGGCTCTTCTCTGTAGCCGGTTCGGAAGACCGGTTGGAAAAGGGCCCCGTTCTGCGCATAAAAGAGCCCGGACTTCCGTTGATAACAATTGGCCGCTTTTGCCTTTTCGCGCCGCGATGAATCGACAAAGGCGGCTACGCTTTTATGAACGGCGGTATCTTCATATGGAAGATAGTAATAGTCCTTATAATTGTCCAGGAAGTATTTCATCTCTCCATGGAAGAAAGAGGGAACAAGAACGGCATCGCTCAGCAGACGGACGCAGGGACTGCTCTTTTCCGGTATCATCGGAAGAGGAAGCTCTGGAAGCAGGTGGATCAGCAGATGCTCCCCGGAAAAGCCATATTCCTCGCAAAAATCGCCGCGGAAGAGAGCCGCATAGGAGCGGATCGGCAGGATCCGTGCCATTCCGCAGACATCGTCATGGTTGTGGAGAAGAAGCAGCTGAAGAAGCTCTTCATCACCGCTCTCCAGATATTTCTGATAGACGGGGATCAGTTCACCGCCGCTGAAGGTGTCGTCGCGTGAAATACGCAGAAATTTCTCCACCGATTTTTGTTTGAGACTTTCAAGACCGAGAAAATTTTTGCAGGGCTTGATCTCCTTGTACAGGTCGATGCTTTCAAACTGATCAAAGGGATCATTAAGAGAGAAAAAAGCAGCCTTCTTACGCAGGTAGGGGATATCGAACTGCGCGCCGTTATAGTGCACCAGCACCGGCCTATTGGTACTTTCGGACGAATGGGACAGAAGCTCCTCCAGAAAAGTGAAAAAACTTTCAAGCATTTCTTTTTCGCCGGAGGGACGATCCAGGAACCATTGCCGCAGAACGGGGATGCCGTTTTTCTCGAAGATCGCGCCGATCAGATACAGATGCGATCTGGCGGCAGACAGACCGGTCGTTTCGATATCAAAAAGTACGGCGTTCCTGTCCGGCAGATATGTATGGATCTGTGCGGCCGTGCTTTCCTGTACGGCTTCTTCGTGAATGTGCATGCTTCGTTCCTCCTGCTCCGATCTAAATGAGCGCAATGATTATTGCTTCTAGCGCAAAGATCGCAGCGATTATTGCGTTATGATCACAATGATTATAACACGTTTTGCAAGCCGGCGCGTTTCGTGGTAAAATATATCGGACTTTAGACATAATAGATTACAGGTGGAGTTATGATCGGATATATCAAGGGAATAGTCGCGGATGTCGCGGAAGACAGCATTCTGCTGGAGAATAACGGAATCGGCTGGAGGATCTTCATGCCGCAGTCGATGATCGGTTCGAACGGGGATGCCGTTTTTCTCGAAGATCGCGCCGATCAGATACAGATGCGATCTGGCGGCAGACAGACCGGTCGTTTCGATATCAAAAAGTACGGCGTTCCTGTCCGGCAGATATGTATGGATC
>JAXJTA010000078.1:0-2291 GCA_036309825.1 Eubacterium sp.
CTACGGAGCCCATGGGAGTGGTCTATCAGGGGTCGCTGTTTGACGGATCTTTCGCGTCGTATCTCGGAAATTCGCTTCTGTGCGGTTTCCTGACAATGATCACCTGCGGAATTGCATATCCGTGGGCGAGCGTTCCGCTCCTCAAGTGGGAATACGGCGGCAGTGTCGTCTCGGGTGACCGCGCCGGATATTTCGGAAACGGTACGGATATGTTCGGTATTTACATTATCAACGGGCTGCTCTCGTTCATCACCTGCGGCATCTATTATCCGTGGGCGATCTGCAGAATGAACCGATATATCTATTCAAATGTACATATTATCCGGAGAGGATAAAGTACCTGCTGCTCTGAGCGGATAGGGACAGATGCGCACCGCGGACGACCAAAGTCTGTCAGTCTGAGCGTGAAACAGATGGTTTTCGCATAGACAGACGTGCACCGCGGACGACCGAAGCCGATCAGGTGCATGAGAACTTCAAAGTAAAAAAGAGCTGCTGCATCAGAACAAAAGCGTACTGTATATGGTGGGACACATTAGAAAAGTGTCATCAATATACAGTGGCCTGTTCCGAATGCAGCAGCTCTTTTTCTATCTTTGTGGGATCTCGGGGGACGCCGGGGCGTTCCCGGAATCGTCCGTTACATCTCGCCCATGATATCTGCCCAGCGGGCAGCGATTTTATTCTTGTCGAGTCCTTCGCCGATCACGATGAAGATCTCCTGACCGCGCTCAATCGGTTTCACCTCGATAGCGCGGTGCGTCGCGTTGAGTTCGATCCAGGAGCCGTCCTCGAGCGGCATGAATCCCTTGATTCGGAAGATGTTTCCGAGCGAACTGTCGGTAAAGAGATCCCGGATCCGGCCGGTCAGATCCTCTTTGGTCGTCCTTGCCTTGAAAATGTAGACCGAGTCATAGTCATTTTCCCTGTCAAAGGGGAGCTTTACGTGGTCTTCGAGGATGTATCCGCAGGAGGCGATGGCGGCGAAGTCGTCGTCAGTGAGGTCGTCCCAGTTCTTCTTGAGGACGTCGCTGCGGGGATCCGGGAGCGAGTCTCCTTTATCGGAGATTTCCGAGGAATTCGGACCAAGTCCGAGTTCACTGCAGAAAAAGCGGCGTTTGCAGCCGAACATCTCCATCACTTCATTCAGGTGCCGGATCGTATGGCGCAGATCATCCCGGGTCGATTCCTGGGATCTGGAGATGATGACCTTTCCGGCGTTCGCGATCTGTGACGCGAGCATATAGTTCGACTGCTCGGACAGGTCATCCTCCAGCTTTGCATCGACAATAGCGATGACGCTGCCGATCTCGTACCAGCGGTCGAGAGGCTCTTCGCGAAGGACGTCGAAAAACTCATCGACGTCGAAAATCCCGGATGGCTCTACCAGCACGCGGCCGGCACCGCGCATTCCAAAGGAGATCAGTTTTGTCTTGAGACGGCGCATGTGTGTCTCGAGATCACAGTTGCCGGTGACCATTTCGAGATCACAGTTCGTGCCGAGAAGCTCCTGCAGGAGGAGCATGTCGACGTTGACGGCTCCGTGATCATTTTCAATAATGCCGATATTGCCCCCGCTTCGGATGAGGTAATCGGCGTAGCGTTTCAGAAAAGTTGTCTTGCCGGATCCGAGAAATCCGGTGATGAGGTCGACTTTACGCATGGGATTCACTTATGAATGCGGCATTAACGAAGACAGCGTCATCGCGAGCTGGTTCACCGGCAGCGTCTGTAACAGGATCGTGCCCGGGCCGGTAATGACCGTATTGAACAGACCTTCGCCGCCGAGCAGGATGTTCTTCACGCCTTTGATCGTGACGACATCGAGGGAGCAGGACGCATCCATCATAGCCAGATAACCGGTGTCGATGATCTTCTTCTGGCCGGGTGCGAGCACGTACTCGATCGCGGAACCGTCGATCTCAAGGAAGACCATTCCGTTTCCGCTGATCTTTCTCATGAGGAAGCCTTCACCGCCGAAGAAACCGCCGGCGATCTTTTTCTGGAAATACACTTCGTTCTGGAGCTCGCCCATGCTTGCAAGGAAAGCACCCTTCTGGATGATGATCGGGGTGGACGGTGTGACGCGGACGGCGCGGATCGATCCGGGGAAGCTGGATGAGAACGCAATCTCACCCGCCTGATTTGCGACGTAGGTGTTCATGAACATGTTTTCATTGGTCATAAGACGGCCGAACATCTTGCCGAGTCCGTTTCCGTGTGTGCTCATCTCAATGCCGGGATCCATCCAGGCCATAGCACCGGCTTCGCACTGGACTGATTCGCCTTTC
>JAXJTA010000079.1:0-4016 GCA_036309825.1 Eubacterium sp.
TTAATACAAGGAGGACGAAAAATATGAAAAATTCACTTAGACAGCATAACAGGGCTAACTGGATTTGAACCAGTGAATACAGCAGTCAAAGTGCTGTGCCTTACCGCTTGGCGATAGCCCAACGGTTCGCCGTAACGGCAGGGTGGATGAAGGGACTCGAACCCCCGATCTCCAGAGCCACAATCTGGCGCGTTAACCAACTACGCTACATCCACCATATTACATTGATTGAGCCAAGCTCAGCGTGCCTGAAGGGATTCGAACCCCTGACCCACGGCTTAGAAGGCCGTTGCTCTATCCAACTGAGCTACAGACACGTATGTGCATGTGCACAAGAGCAGGTGATGGGAATCGAACCCACGTATCCAGCTTGGAAGGCTGGTGTTCTACCATTGAACTACACCTGCATTAAGTTTTTGCAATCGGGGTGACAAGATTCGAACTTGCGGCCTCCTGGTCCCAAACCAGGCGCTCTAGCCAAACTGAGCCACACCCCGCCATGGCTTGTCGCGCAGCCGTATTATTGCGCCCGACGCAAAAACTAATATACAGTATGAGCTACTGAATGTCAATAACTTTTTTCAATTCGCGGAACTCATTTTTTCAATTCGCAGATCTCAAAATGCAGTCCATGATCTCTGTCGATCGTGATCAGCACATATGTAGGTTTTCTGCCCAGCTGCCTCGGATATGTCAGCGAGCCGGGATTGATAAGCGTCAGGTTATTCTCCGTCTCCACCATCGGTCTGTGCGTGTGTCCGAAGAAGCACAGATCAATGCCCTTACTCTCCGCCTCATCGCGAAGCATTTCCGGGCCGAGAGAAACGCCGTAGCGATGACCGTGTGTGATCCAGATCCGGTAATCATCGATCGTTGCCGTGATCTCATCGGGAAGCACAGAATCCCAGTCATTATTTCCCGTCACCATGTAGCACGGACAATCCGCCAGATCCCGGATCTCATCCTCCTGCCCTTCGACATCTCCGCAGTGGATCAGAGCATCGACCTGCCCGGTCCTGTTCAGGACATCCCACAGACGTCCGGCGTGCCCATGCGTATCACTAATTACAAGAATCTTCATTCCATAATCCCCGCCAGTTCCGCTGCCATTTTACGCAGAGCTTTTCCTCTGTGACTGATCTTATTCTTCTCTTCCGGCGGAAGCTCGGCTGTACTGCAGCTCATATCCGGCAGATAGAAGATCGGATCGTAGCCGAAGCCGTTCTCTCCTCTTTCCTCATAACCGATCCTGCCTTCGATCGTCTCACGTACAACGACCGGCTCCTTATCCGGGATGACCGCAGCGATCGCGCACACAAAGCGGGCCGTTCTTTTCTCCACCGGAACGCCTTCGAGCCGTTCGATCAGATTGGCATTTTTGATCCGGTAGGAAGTATCCTCGCCCATGTAACGCGCGGAATAAACGCCCGGTTCCTTGTTCAGCGCATCGATCTCCAGACCGGAATCATCGGCAAGAACGATGGCATCCGCCAGTGTCTCCGGGAGATTGGCCGCGATCGTTTTTGCCTTGATCAGTGCGTTCTCCTCAAAGGTCTTTCCGTCTTCCACGATGTCAACATCAATGCCGGCTTCTTGCATGGAGCTGATCTCCACCGGCAGATCTTTCATGATCTCGCGGATCTCAATCATTTTATTCTTATTTCCCGTTGCAAAAATTATTTTTTTCATAGCCTTATATTATACCCGCTCCCGTTTATTTCGCAATATCAATCCGCAACATCCTTCGCCGGCATTCGTCTCTTCGGCGGCTTCGGTCCCTGATACATATAGAAATAGGTCTTCAGCATACCGTTGTAGATCTTGCGGTTCTTATCCGCCTTGCGGCCGATGTAGCGCTCCGCGTCCATGTAACCGGAGATCACATACATAGACCAGGTATCGAGGAGGGCATACCGTTCGCCAAGCGTATGGTAGAGTTCCTTTAAGGTCTTCTCTTCCTCCAGGCGTTCCCCGTACGGAGGATTTGTCACAATGAAGCCGTAGCTTCCCGGATGCGACAGATCGGCAACGCTTCTCTGCTGGAAATGGATCAGGTGATCCACGCCTGCCGCCTTCGCGTTCTCACGCGCGTTTCTTACCACCTCGGGATCGATGTCGTATCCCTGAATATTGGTCTCGACATCGGGATTGAAGCGTTCTTTAGCTTCTTCCTTTACATCCTCCCAGATCTCGGAAGGCACGAGATTCTCCCACTTCTCCGCAAGAAAATGACGATGGAGTCCCGGTGCCCGATCGGAAGCGATCATTGCCGCCTCGATCGGGAAGGTTCCGCTGCCGCAGAACGGATCCACGAGGATCCGGTTCCCTCTCCAGGGCGTCAGCATCAAAAGAGCCGCTGCCAGCGTCTCTGTGATCGGTGCCTTGGCGGTCAGCTGGCGGTAGCCCCGCTTATGGAGCGAAGTTCCCGTTGTATCCAGTCCTATCGTTACAACGTCCTTCAGGATCGACACACGGATCGGATAGCTCTCGCCGTCCTCCGGAAACCAGTCCAGATGGTACATTGCTTTCAGGCGCTCTACGATTGCCTTCTTCATGATCGACTGAATATCCGAGGGACTAAACAGCTTGCTTTTGATCGAGTTCGCCTTCGCAACCCAGAATTTGCCGTCTTTCGGAATATATTTCTCCCACGGGATCGCCTTTGTCTTCTCAAAAAGCTCATCATAGGTCTCTGCCGTAAAGCGGCCTGTCTTCAAAAGGATCCTCTCCGTGGTTCGAAGCCACACATTCGCGTAGGCGATCGCCTCCGCGTCCCCTTCAAAGGTCACCTTGCCGTCTTCCACCTCAGTGATCTCATATCCCAGATCTGTGATCTCTCGTTTCGTCATCGATTCCAGACCGAAGTGGCATGGCGCGATCAGTTCAAATGTTTCCATCAAAATGCTCCTTTTCCGGGCTCCTCCGATAAGAGAAACGCCCCGGTAGGGGAGCTACCGAGGCATTTCGAGGGGAGTATAAATAATTAATAAGGGGTTATTAATTGTAAAAAAAATTTTTTGAAGGGTAAATTCTTTTTACTCTATGGATTATAGACCAATCCCCATAAAAATGCAACTAAAATCTTTCGTGTCAGTCGCGGAGCTCCGCCACGATCTTATCAAACTGCATGAAGTGCGATGCCTTGATCAGAATCGTATCCCCCTTGCGAAGAAGAAGCGGAAGCGCCTTGAGCAGGGCTCCGAGATCCTGATAATGACGGATCTCCATTTTGTCGTTCAGAGAAGCGGCTGTGTCCGCGATGTTTTTGCTCAACGGACCCGCACAGTAAAGCGCGTCGATTCCGCACTCCGCGGCAAAACGTCCGACTCCGGCATGCAGAAGGACCTCATCTGATCCGAGCTCGCCCATATCACCGAGGATCGCCACTCTTCTGCCGTCCGCATCCTTCAGGATACCGAGTGACGCCTCCATCGACGCCGGACTTGCGTTATAGCAGTCATCGACGATCGTATACAGATCAGTCTCCACGATATGGAACCGTCCCTTGATCGACTCGTAGCTCTCGATACCGCTCTCGATCTCCTCAAGCGTCAAACCGTAAGCCAGACCTGCCGCCGCACCTGCCAGCGCGTTGTAGACCATGTGTCTTCCCGGAGACGGAATCATGCAGGAAAAACTGCCTTGCGGCGTGTGGATCGTGCAGGAAACGCCATGCATCCCGTGCTTCACCACATTGTCTGCCCAGATCGTATTCTCATGAGAAAAACCTTTTTCTCCGATCCCGAAGCGCACCGGTGCGATCCCCTTCGGCTGTTCTACAAGCGAAAGCTTGTCATCGTCACCGTTGAGGATGATATGACCGTTCTCCTTCATAAATTCAAAAACTTCTGTTTTTGCCTTCAGAATACCGTCGCGCGTTCCGAGGAACTCCAGATGCGCCGTACCGATATTGGTCATGATGACCGTATCCGGACGGGTGATCTTCGCGAGGACACTCATCTCGCCGAAGTTGCTGATTCCCATCTCCAGAACGGCGATCTCATCCTCTTCGCGAA
>JAXJTA010000080.1:0-4809 GCA_036309825.1 Eubacterium sp.
GAAGACCGCCGAGAGGATCGACGGTTTCTTGTATTCCCTGAGGCTTTTCATCAGAGTTTTTATCATATACTCAGTTCCTTTCTATATTACTTGTGTGCTTAGTCGCGATTACCTACGCAGGGCGGTTCACAAACTTTAATGTCCATGTTGACGCTCAGCTTCCGCAGAAGGCGAAGCAGTTCTTTCTCTTCTTCTTCAGAAAAATTCTCAGACATCTTCTTTATTGAAGCCTGACGATTTTCTTCCACGATCATTCTGTTCTTTCTGGCCATTTCGGTAATGCGCAGGATCTTGTTTCTCCGGTTATCCGGATCGATACTCGTCTCCAGGAATCCGTTCTGTTCCAGACGCTTCACCAGTCCGACGACCGTCGGATGGGCCACGCGGAGATGATCCTCCAGTTCTTTTTGCTTCACACATCCGCCATTCTTCTCAACAAAGATCAACACGCGAACCTGCGACCAGGTCAGATTTTGCTCTTTCATCATCGCATTCCCCCGGCTTCGCAGCGTATCGCTGATCATCTTGATCAGAATCGGAATTGCTTCATCCATCCGTCTTTTCCTTTCTGTAACTTTTATTACTTTCACAGCAGATTATGCATCACACATATTTCATACGCATATTCAATACACATATTCCGTGTGAACATTCGGTATATATGTGCGGTATGCATGTGTAGCACGCTACTTGTAGCGTGCTACACTATAATAAGGCCTGACCAATCAAATGTAAAGCAATAATTTTCCTATTCTTCCACTTATTTATTGCCCGCCCGGCCCTTGGCGGCGCCATAAAGCAATAATTTCCTGTTTTTCCCTCTATTTTATTGCCCGCCCGGGCCAAGGCAGCGCCGCAAAGCAATAATTTCCTGCTTTTCCCGCTATTTTATTGCCCGCCCGAGCCAAGGCAGCGCCGTAAAGCAATAATTTCCTGCTTTTCCCGCTATTTTATTGCCGCCCCGGCCCTTGGTGGCGCCATAAAGCAATAATTTCCTGCTTTTCCCGCCATTTAATTGCCTGCCCGAGCCAAGGCAGCGCCGCAAAGCAATAATTTCCTGCTTTTCCAACTATATTATTGCCGCCCCGGGCCAAACGCGACAAAAAACGTAAGAAAGTCCCCCGGCAGGACCCTGCCGGGGGACTTTCAACGCAAGCTCTAATAAAGCTCACTGCATGTTCTAATAAAGTTTTACCGCATGCTCATGCCGACCTTGATGATCAGCGCATGCTCATGCCGACCTTGATGAAGCGGAACATGCGGACCGCTCCCTGGTAATACAGCTCCTCGGAGCGGTCAAGCGCCTCCTGGAGCGGCATCGGGCCGTCAACGGTTGTCATAAGAGATTCAATGCCGTGGTCGTACATCTGCCATGCCTTCTCGCCGAGCGATCCGGACAGTCCGACTGCCGGAATGCCCTTCGCCGCAGCATGCTCACCGACGCCCTGCATAACCTTGCCGAAAGCACTCTGCCAGTCGGTACGTCCTTCACCGGTAACCACAAGATCCACACCGGTAAGTCTCTCGTCAAAATCGATCAGCTGCAAAACGGTCTCAATACCGGACTGCATTTTGCCCTTGAGAAAAACGCAAAGCGCAGCGCCCAGTCCGCCTGCGGCTCCCGCGCCGTGGATCTGATCGCAGTCGATGCCGTAAAGGCCCTTGACGAGATCGCGATAGTTGCACATACCTGCCTCGAGACGATCGAGGATCTCCGGTGTGCCGCCCTTCTGCCGTCCGTAGGTATAGGTCGCGCCGTGCTCACCGCACAGAGGATTGGAGACATCACACATGACCGTAACCTTCGTCTCCGCCAGACGGGGGTCCAGACCGGATGCATCGATCGAAGCGATCTTCTCCAGATCACGGCCGAAGCCTTCCAGCTCCTTTCCATCCGCGTCAAGGAATTTTACGCCGAGCGCGCGAACGCAGCCCATGCCGCCGTCATTTGTCGCGGATCCGCCGATGGCGATGGAAATATCACGGAAGCCCCTGTTCAGTGCGTCGAGAATCATCTCGCCCGTTCCGTAGGTCGTCGTGTTCAGCGGATTACGAAGCTCGTTCGGAACCATCGGAAGACCCGATGCCGCTGCCATCTCGATCACCGCTCTCTTCTCATCGATCTGTCCGTATTCCGCGGTCGTCTCCTCCATCAGCGGGCCGTGAACCGGCACGGAGATCTTTCGTCCGTTTTCCGCCGCGATAACGGCATCGGTCGTTCCCTCGCCGCCGTCGGCCACCGGTACATGCGAAGTCTCGCACTCACCGAAAACTTCTTCCGCAGCTTTTTTCAGAAGAGCCGCCGTCTCATCACTGGAAAGTGTTCCCTTGAAAGAATCGGAAGCAAATAAAAATTTCATACATAACTCCTTCAGACTGTCTGTTGATCAGATAAACAGGCTGAGAATAAAGATCTCGATAATTGCCGCAATACCCATGATCAAAGTATTGACGGTCTGTGTCTTGTAACCTTTCTCCGGAGTCATTGCGCCGAAGTTCGTAACAACCCAGAAGTAAGAGTCGTTTGCGTGAGATACGGTCATAGCGCCGGCACCGATTGCCAGGGTAACCAGAGCGATCTCAGCAGGTGTGGTAAATCCAAGAACCGGAAGCAGCGGAGCAACGATACCGGCTGTTGTTGTAAGTGCAACGGTGGAAGAGCCCTGTGCGGTCTTGAGGATCGCGGAAAGCAGGAACGGGAAGAAGATGCCCATTGCTGCAAGGATTGTCGCATGCTGGGAAATGTAATTTACCATATCTGTGGAAGAGATTACTTTTCCGAGAACGCCGCCTGCTGCAGTTACGAAAAGGATCGGTCCTACGGTCTTCAGTGTATCATCTACGATCTTGTAGAAGTCTTTCATCTTGCCTGCGCCTGCCAGCTGCGGAATAGCAACGGCAACGCCGACTGCCAGAGCGATGATCGGGGTACCGAAGAACTTGCAGAGAGTTGCCGGAACACCGGTCCATCCAGCCATGGTAGCAACAGAAGAAAGTGCCATCAGAATGATCGGAACGATGATCGGAGCGAGTGCGCTGATGCCGCTCGGAAGATGTCCGTACTCGGCAACGAGCTCTTCATACGTTTTTGCAAGTTCGCCCTTATCTGCCTCATCATCGGCTTTAACTTTCTTGCCGATGTAATTCGCGTAGATCACGCCGGTGATCAGCGGGAAGATCGATGCTACGACGCCAAGTCCCATCAGAAGGAGAAGGCTGTCGCCGATGCCCAGTGTGGAAGCTGCGGCGATCGGGCCCGGTGTCGGCGGAATGAATACGTGAGAGATATACAGTCCGGATGCAAGACCTACGCTCATCGCTACGGAAGAAGCGCCAGTTCTCTGTACGAGTGCCTTACGGATCGGGTTCAGAATAACGAAACCGGAGTCACAGAATACCGGAATGGAAACGACCCAGCCCATCAGCTCCATAGCGATGACCGGATGTTTCTTGCCAACAAGTTTGATGACCATATCAGCCAGCTTCAGAGCAGCGCCGGTAACCTCCAGAATGGAGCCGATCAGAGCGCCGAGAATGATGACGATACCGATACTGGTGAAGGTACCGGAAAAGCCCTGTCCGATAATGGTTGCGATGCCTGTCTTCTCAACGGCACCGTCCGCGCCTTTGATGTCAACCAGCGGAATTCCTGCCACAAGTCCGAGCACAAGGGAAACCAGCATGATTGCGAGGAACGGATGCACTTTGAGCTTCGAGATCAGAAGAATCATGACCACGATCGCTACAACAAATGCAAAAATCAATGGTAAGCCTGTCATAAGTAAAACCCTCCTGTTTTCTTTGATAGTTCTATACTATCACTGACAGGAGGGTTGTACATTATGGTTGTTTTATAATTATTTTAGATTTATTTGTGTCGTCAACACAGTTTTCTCACGTTTTTCTCTGTTTTTGGTCGATGTTTTTTGTGTGAAATAAATATTTCTTTCTAATCTATAAATTTAGTTGTGCCGATACTGTCTGTTTTCTGCCCGTGTCTGCGTCTCTCAGATTCCGTATTCATTTCTTATTCAGCAGATAGTAGTAGAATGCCTCAAGGAAGGCACGGTCCGCGGACGAAACGAGCGGATCGATGTTCATCAGCTCCTTCAGCTGATTGTATCGATAGACCAAGGTGTTTTTGTGTATAAAAAGAGACTTCGCCGCGGTCGAAAAATTATAATTCTCCGCGATCAGCGCGCCGACCGTCTCGATCAGTGCCGGGATCTTCTGTGACGGGAAGTAGCTCTCGTACAGAGAGAAGATCCTCTGATTTTCCTGCGCCGGAATGAGTGAATGCGAATACTCCCTCAGATGATCATAGAAATAGACAGCTCTCGATTCGGTCCGGATATTGGCTTCGAGCCACTTGCAATGCCGGTAGGCATAATAATAGCGGGAATATGTGTCCTGGAAACTGCCGACGTAGAACGTGCCCTTAACCTCCTGTTTCTGCATCCACTGCAGGATCGGGCTCAGGTACTCGCCGATGATGTATTTGTAGTTCTCGAAGAGGCTCATCCGCTCCTCGGGCATCGTCTTGAAAACGATGACATGCCGCTCATCCGGCGCGATACTGAAGTCCTTATTCGTGTGGTTCGGTACATGGCGGAGCATTGACAAAAACTTTTTCGTGTCCTGGTCGTACAGTCTCACAAGGATCGGGATGCGGATCATTTCCTCCGGATAGCCGAGCGATGCCGCCAGTTCACGTACTTCCCCCTGATCGGATGCTTCGACCTCGGTCAGAAGGTGCACAAAGTGTTCCTTCCTGTTTTCACGAAGGCGTGTCTGCTCCTGCTGCCGCTC
>JAXJTA010000081.1:0-5127 GCA_036309825.1 Eubacterium sp.
CACGCCGACGCGGATCGGGATCTGCCGCTTCTTGCAGGCGTCCACGACGGCTTTCACGCGGTCGTCATCGCCGATGTTGCCCGGGTTGATGCGGATCTTGTCCGCGCCGTTCTCAATGGCCGCGATCGCCAGACGGTAATCGAAATGGATGTCGGCTACGAGCGGGATCCGGATCCTCTTTTTGATCTCGGAAAAAGCCTTTGCCGCCTCCATCGTTGGAACGGTCGAGCGGACGATATCGCAGCCCGCCTTTGTCAGCCTTTCGATCTGGGCAACGGTCGCCTCCACATCTTCTGTTCTGGTATTGGTCATGGACTGGATCAGGATCGGATTGGTTCCGCCGATCACGCGGTCCCCGATCCTTACCTCTTTTGTTTTCATTCTGTCTGCCATATTCTCCGCCTTTCCCGGACTCTTCCGAACGTATTCCGGACGTTTTCCGGACGTTTTTCCGGACGTTTTTCCGGACTCTTCCCTGCATATTCAGGGGCATTCCTTACTTATTCAGGGCCATTCCTTACTTATTCCGGCTTGCCGACGTGATACTTTCTCCTGTAAGTGCGGAAGGTGTACTCGATATCGAAATACGTTTCCTCCTCGCTCTCATCCGTCATCTCCCACTCCGGCATCAGATCAAGATTGGTGAACCAGGTATCTGCCTGGTATGCGAAATTGACCTTTGTGACATAGACTGTATCGCAATACGGCAGCAGAAGGCTGTAGATCGCGGAACCGCCGATCACATATACATCATCGGAATCGTACTTCTCCAGTTCCTTCAGAAGTTCGCTCTTGCTGTGAACGACGATCGCACCGTCCGCTTTATAGTCCGGATTGTGTGTGAGGACGATATTGGTACGGTTCTTCAGCGGCTGCCCGTTCGGAAAACTCTCCAGGGTCTTTCTTCCCATGACGACCACATGTCCGCTCGTTGTCTGTCGGAAAAAACGCATATCAGCCGGAATGCTGACGAGCAGACGGTTATCCTTGCCGATCGCCCAGTTTTTATCTGCACATAAAATTGCTTTCAAAATATTCCCTCTTTTCTGTAAACGGTCAGATCGCCACCGGAATGCCCTTGATCTGCGGCTCGGTCTCGTAGTTCTCCACGATTAGATCCTTTGTCGTAAAGTCATAGAAGTTTGTGATCTCCGGGTTCAGACGAACGATCGGCGCGTCATGCATCGGCCGCTTGATCATCTCCTCGATCACCGGAACGTGGCGGTCGTAAATGTGCGCATCGCTGATCACGTGTACCAGCTCGCCGGCTTCCATGCCGCTCACCTGCGCGAACATCATCAGAAGGATCGAGTACTGGCAGACGTTCCAGTTGTTGGCAGCCAGTACGTCCTGCGATCTCTGATTCAGGATCGCGTTCAGCGTCAGCTTGTCCTTGCCCGGTTCCTTCGTTACATTGAAGGTCATGGAGTACGCGCACGGATACAGCGCCATCTCGCTTAAATCCTGGAAATTATAGATATTGGTCATGATGCGGCGGCTGAACGGATTGTTTTTGAGATCGAAAAGAACGCGGTCCACCTGATCCATATCCCCTTCCGGATAATGGTGCTTTACGCTCATCTGGTAGCCGTAAGCCTTGCCGATCGAGCCGTTCTCATCGGCCCAGGCGTCCCAGATATGGCTGTTCAGGTCCTTTACATTATTGGATTTTTTCTGCCAGATCCAGAGGATCTCATCCATACAGCTCTTCAGAGCCGTGCGGCGAAGCGTGATCGCCGGAAACTCTTTCCGGAGATCGTAGCGGTTTACAACGCCGAATTTCTTGATGGTATAAGCCGCCGCGCCGTCCTCCCAGTGCGGGCGAACCTTTTCACCGACGGTGCTGCATCCGTTATCAATAATATCTCTGCACATGGCAACAAAAACTTTATCTGCGTAACTCATGAGTAACCCTCCGTATAGAAATCGATATTCCGTTATATTATACTCGCTTATTCGAGGAAAAACAAGAAAGCCGGACGGGCATCCTCTGATGCCGGTCCGGCTTTCCGATTCACAGTGGGCACTTCTGCCCGTATTCTGTTACTTATTCTTCCGTTATTTATTCTTGTGTTATTTCGTCTTCTATTATTTATCCAGCTCGGATGTGCAGTGCGGGCAGCGTGTCGCATCGACCGGGATCTCGGACTTACAGAACGGGCAGATCTTGGTCTTCGGCGCTTCTTCTTCCGGTTTCTTTGCTACCTTGTCATGCATCTTGTTGATCGCCTTGATAACGCAGAAGATCACAATCGCGATCAGAAGGAAGTTGATCACTGCGGACAGGAAGTTTCCGAGTCCGAGAACAACGGCATCCTCGCCGGAGCCTCTCAGTGTAACATTCCACTTATCGAAGTTTGTTCCGCCGAAGATCGCGGAGATGAGCGGCATGATCACATCATTTACAAGAGATGTAACGATGGCCGTGAACGCACCGCCGATGATGATGCCGACTGCCATGTCCATTACGTTGCCGCGGGAAATGAACTCCTTAAACTCTTTGATAAAATTCTTCATGAATAATCCCTCCTCATGGATTTTTAGTTTCATATGTCTATTATAGCAAACAACTCCGTAATTGACACATTTTTCTGCGCATTCCCTCCGGAATCCTTCCGGAGCCCTGCCGTGTCACGTATGCTTTTGCTTACTCCACGGCACCGCGCATAATGATCCGCGGCGCGCCGGTTCTTTCTACATATTCCTTCGTGATAATAACTTCTCCGATATTGTCATCCTTCGGAATCTCGTACATGATATCCATCATGAATTCCTCAATGATCGCTCGAAGGGCACGGGCACCCGTCTCCTTCTGCAGCGCCTTCTTTGCGATCGCCCTAAGAGCGCCGTCATCAAACTCCAGCTTCACTTCGTCCATTGCCAGCAGCTTTTTGTACTGTTTCAGGATCGCGTTTTTCGGTTCGCGGAGGATCTCCACAAGCATATCCTCCGATAAGCCTTCCAGGGAGAAAACGATCGGAAGACGTCCCAGAAATTCCGGGATCATGCCGAATTCCCGGAGGTCATCGGTTGTCACCTTCGCGAGGATGTTTTTGTCACCGTCGTATTTGTCACGGAGTTCCGACTGGAAGCCCATCGAGGATGAGCGGTTGAGGCGCTCCTTCACGACGTTTTCCAGATCCGGGAACGCGCCTCCGCAGATGAAGAGAATGTTCCTGGTATTGACGGTCTGGAGCGGCACCATCGCGTTCTTGCTGGTCGCGCCGACCGGAACCTCGACCTCACTTCCTTCCAGGAGCTTCAACAGTCCCTGCTGAACGGCCTCGCCGCTGACATCCCTCTGATTGGTATTTTTCTTCTTCGCGATCTTGTCGATCTCATCGATAAAAATGATCCCGTGCTCCGCCTTCTCCACATCATTGCCCGCTGCCGCAAGGAGTTTGGATACAACGCTCTCGATATCATCACCGATGTAACCGGCCTCCGTCAGACTCGTCGCGTCGGTCAGTGCCAGCGGTACATCGAGAAGCTTCGCAAGCGTCTGCACAAGATACGTTTTTCCGGAACCGGTCGGCCCGATCATCAGCATATTTGATTTCTCGATCTCGATACCGTCCTTTCCACCGTTCTCCGGATCATTCAGGATCCGCTTATAGTGGTTGTAAACGGCAACGGACATGATCTTCTTCGCCCGCTCCTGCCCGATCACGTATTGATCGAGTTGTGCCTTGATCTTGTGCGGTGCCGGCACGTCCTTCATGGTAAAAACTTTCTGTTCTTTTTTCGGTTTCTTCGCCGCCTTCGGCTGCTGATCGCCGAGTCCGCCTAAATTTCCGATCCCCAGTGATGAGAGGTCGATCACGCCCATATTCGGCGGCAGTTCCTGCATCATGCGGTTCAGCTGCGAATTCGGATTCATGATATTGTCAAAGCTTTTCTGCATGCAGTCGCGGCACACGTGGAGCCCGCCCGGAATCTCGATCAGTGTGCCGGTAAAGCTCTCCGGCCGGCGGCACATCGAGCAGAAACGCTCGCCGCCGTCCGACTCTTTCCTGTCGCCGCTTTCTTTCTCCTCTTTTGCATCCTCAACGGGATCCGCGCTGTCTGCGCTGTCCTTCAGGTCATCTGTTATTGTCGTATCGTTTTCCATCTTCATCCCATTTCATTCTGTAATATGCGAAATCGGCGCGGTTATCCTGCGCCGCCGGTCAATTATCCCTGCAGATCCGCTTTGGAACCGAGTGTGATCTCGGTGGTCTGCTCCTCATATGTTCCGTTGACTGCCCTCTGATAGGTGATCGTGACTGTCTCGCCTGCCGCGTGATAACGCAGCTCCGTCTGCAGATCGCTATAACTGGTAATCTGCGCATCCCCCAACGCGACAATAACATCACCGACTGCAAGTCCCGCCTTATCGGCCGGTCCGCTGCTTGTAATGCTCTTCAGTGCCACGCCCTCCGGCATGCTGTACATCTGCGCCAGTTCCGAAGTGACCTCAATGATCGTCACCCCGAGGTAGCCCTGTTCATCCTCGCTGTACGTTTTTCTCGTTTCGTGGCTCATCAGTTCTTCAAGGATCGGCTGTGCCTTCGCCATTGGGATCGCATATCCCACATTATCGACCGTCGCTCCGTTTGAGCTCATCGAACTCTTGGCTTCGTTGATACCGATCAGTTCTCCCTCCGCGTTGAAGAGGCCGCCGCCGGAGTTTCCGGAGTTGATCGCCGCGTCTGTCTGGATCAGTCCCGTGGAATTGAAGGTCTGCACGCCGTCATTGAGCGTCAGATTTCTGTTCAGCGCGCTGACAATGCCGCTTGTTACCGACTGACCGTAGCCGAGTGCGTTTCCGATCGCGATGACCGTATCACCAAGCTTCAGTTCATCAGAGTCTCCGATCGCTGCGATCTTGATCTCTCCCTTCGTCTGCTCGTCGATATTATCCAGCTCAACGGCAAGAATCGCCAGATCCGTACTCGGATCGGTGCCCTTGATCGCCGCAGAGACAACGGCTTCGTCAATAAAACCGACGGAAACGGTCGTTGCACCCTGAACGACATGGTTATTCGTTGCGATCAGAAGTTCCGAATCATTCTGTGCGATGATAACGCCCGTTCCGGCTCCGGCCACCGTCTGCTGGGTGCTGCCGCCGAAAATGTTCTGCATCTC
>JAXJTA010000082.1:0-3943 GCA_036309825.1 Eubacterium sp.
GCCTGACGGTCGGCGGATACGCGGTCTGGGTGCTCGTCTGCGGCGGACTTCTCAAGTTCACGAACCGAAGGACGCTCGTTGTTACGGTCATCTGCTTCGGTGTCTGCTGGGCTCTCTTCATGACGAAAGAGAAGAAGAGGATCCCGTCTGTGTCGCTGATCCTTTTGGAAGAAGTTATTTTCCTGGCCGTTTTTCTGCTGTGGACGTATTTTATCACGTTTCGTCCCGATGTTACCGGTACGGAAAAACCGATGGATTATGGCTTCATGGCAGCCATGATGCGAAGCACGACGCTACCCGCGAAGGATATCTGGTACGGACTTGCCGATATCAACTATTATTATGGCGGGCAGTATTACGCGGTATATCTGACGCGGCTGACCTATCTGAAGCCGGAAGTAAGCTACAATCTGATGCGTGCGATGATCGCGGCCTTTGCGTATATTCTGCCGTTTTCGATCGTCTTCCAGATGGTCTATTCGAGGCTCGAAAGTCACCGGTTTCGAAGATACTTGGCAGGGATCGGCGGTCTGGCGGCAGGAGCTGCCGTGTCACTCGCCGGCAACATGCACTATGTGCTTTACAAGCTCTTCGGCAAGGTGTTCAAGCTCTCGGGGTACGAGACCTACTGGTTCACCGATTCGACCCGGTATATCGGTCATAATCCGGCAACGGATGATGCCTGCATCCATGAATTCCCGTCCTATTCCTACGTGCTGGGAGATCTGCACGCGCACATGATCAATATCATTTTCGTATTGACCTGCGTGGGGCTTCTCTATGCCTGGATCCGGGAAGTGCGTTATAAAGAACTGGACCGTATCAAGAAGAAAAAACTTCGCGACGAGAGGCAAAGACGCCGCCCGGAGAAATACCGGAAAGAGTCTGTTGCGGTCCGCGTTTTCCGCTTTCTTCTTCATGAGATCTGGGAGCCGAGACTCTTGATGGCTGCCTTCTTTATCGGCATTTTCAAGTGGACAAACTACTGGGACGCGGCGATCTATTTTACCGTCGCTCTGTTCTGCATTGTTTTTGCGGCCTTTTACCGTTATCAGGAGGACGTGCTGCGGGGACTCGGTTCGGTGATCGTCCATGTGGCCGTCGTGATGATCCTGGCTACGATCGCGGCACTGCCGTTCAGTGTGACCTTCACGCCCATGGTATCGAGCGTAGCATTTTCAAAATATCACACAGCACCTTACCAGCTGGCGGTGCTTTGGGGACTTCCCTTTGCTGTCTTCGTGTTCTTTGTCTGCCTTGTGCTGTACAAATATCATGTTGTTTATGAGAATGAGACGGCGGAGGATAAACCGAACCGTTTTCTCGGCTTTTTCCGCATGATCCCGCAGTCGGACCGTTTTGCGCTCATTCTGGGGATCTGCGCGTTCGGGCTCGTCATGGTTCCGGAGATCGTCTATGTCAAGGATATCTATGAGAACGGTTTTGCCCGTTCCAATACGATGTTCAAGCTGACCTATCAGGCATACATTCTGTTTGCGCTGATGATGGCCTATGCGCTTACTGTCATCCTGGCAGAGGCAAGAGCGAAGGCGACACGGATCTTCTGCATTGTCCTTTGCGCGCTTTTTGCCATGACACTCGGCTATTTCGGCTATTCCGTGAGGACGTGGTTCGGGAAGAAACTGACGAAGGAAAACCAGATCGGCCTGAACTGTCTGGAATTTCTGGAACAAAAATATCCCGAAGATGCTGCGGCTATCCGCTGGATGGATGAGAATATCAAAGGGCAGCCGCTTATTCTGGAAGCCAACGGGAACAGCTATTCCGATAACTGCCGCGTGTCGGCTTACACGGGACTTCCGACTGTGCTGGGCTGGTATGTACACGAATGGCTGTGGCGGGGCAACCCAACCGACCTGAACCAGAAGGATGCCGATATCGCGGCGATCTACACGACCGAATATGCGGAGAATGCAAAAGTTCTGGTTGATGAATATCATATTCAGTATATTTTTGTGGGATCGTGTGAGAGAGCAACCTATCCGGAACTGAATCATGATACGCTTCATTCACTCGGACAGGTGATTTATCAGGACGGTGACACATACATCATTGAGGTCAATGACTGATCATGGATTTATTTGATTACATGAAAGAACAGAAGATGGAGAAGGAATCACCGCTTGCGTCGAGAATGCGTCCGCGCACGCTCGATGAGGTGGTGGGGCAGCAGCACATCATCGGGAAGGGGAAACTCCTGTATCGTGCCATCATGGCGGATAAACTCAGCTCGATCATTTTCTACGGCCCTCCGGGAACGGGAAAAACGACGCTGGCCCGCGTGATCGCCAATACGACGAGTGCCGAATTCAAGCAGCTCAACGCGACGACTTCCGGAAAGAAAGACATGGAAGAAGCGGTCAAAGACGCTGAGAGCCGCATGGGAATGTACGGGAGAAAAACGATCCTCTTCATCGATGAGATCCATCGCTTCAACAAGGGTCAGCAGGATTTCCTCCTTCCGTACGTGGAAGATGGAACGATCATTCTCATCGGCGCAACGACCGAGAATCCCTATTTCGAGGTAAACTCGGCGCTGATCTCGCGCTCGATCGTTTTTGAACTGCATGCTTTGGAAAAAGAAGATATCAAGAAGCTACTGATGCGGGCTGTGACCGACCCGGAGAGGGGACTCGGCAGTTACCGGGCGGTTCTTGATGATGACGCCTGTGACTTCCTTGCGGATATTGCCGGCGGCGATGCCAGATCGGCATTAAATGCCATTGAACTGGGCGTTCTGACGACCGAGCGGTCGGCGGACGGATGGATCCATATCGATCTGGAGACAGCGGAACAGTGCATCCAGAAGCGCGTTGTCCGTTATGATAAGACAGGAGACCAGCATTATGATACGATCTCCGCGTTTATCAAGAGCATGCGCGGCTCCGATCCGGACGCGGCCGTCTATTACCTGGCGAAAATGCTCTATGCCGGAGAAGATATCAAATTTATCGCCAGACGGATCTGCATCTGCGCCTCGGAGGACGTGGGGAATGCCGACCCGATGGCCATGGTCGTTGCCTCGTCCGCAGCGCAGGAGGTCGAAAGGATCGGTATGCCGGAGTCACAGCTGATCCTGGCGCAGGCTGCCATCTACGTGGCATCCGCACCGAAGAGCAACGCCTGCACGAACGCGATCTTCGATGCCATGCAGTCGGTGAAGACAAAGAAAACGACCGTTCCCGTCCATCTGCAGGATGCGCACTACAAGGCACATGAACAGCTCGGACACGGCATCGGGTACAAGTACGCGCATGACTATCCGAATCACTATGTCGATCAGCAGTACCTTCCGGACGAGATCCGGGAGGATACGTACTACCATCCGACAGAAAACGGATATGAGGAGACGATCCGCGAGTACTTCCGGAAAATCGGACGCGAGAAGAACACACGGTAGGAGGGCTGCAAGGACCACGCAGTGGGATGGGAATATGAAAATGGGGGCAGGAAAATGTTCCTCTTGCTCCGTTTCCCTCACGGCCTCATGATCATCTCGGGCGATAATTTACGAGCCGTTCAGTCCAAATGTCGCTGCGAGGAACCATTCTCCTGCCTGCATCGATGCAGACATTGCCAATAATCGGTAACATTCGAACATGTGTGACCTTGGCGAAAGACTGCCAATAAGCAAACATATGAGGAGTCATTGCAGCCATCTGGGAAGACATCAGATTTACAACATACATCTTATAAAAAATCCCGCAGAGACCGTTATTTTGCGATCTCTGCGGGATTTTTTGCTGTCTGTTCCGGCAAATGCAGCCGCGGGAGCTTCCTCGCAGCGACATTTGGACTGAGCAGGTCATCGTGTAGATTTGTATGTAGCTGTTCGATCCTGCGAGGGAAACGGAGCCAGAGGAATTCCCGCGGCTGCATCTCAACCTCATGATTGCACCTAACAGCGACATTTGGACTGAGC
>JAXJTA010000083.1:0-6487 GCA_036309825.1 Eubacterium sp.
ACCCACTGCCGATACCCGAAAAACTTGTACAATATTTTTGTACAACGCGATTGAGCAAAGCCGCGTAAATACTGGATTTTTATATTTCAAATTGTGCAATATTTTTCTCACATAAAAAGGCGGAAATCCTTTATTTATGCGGCTTTCCGGGCTTTTTGGCTGTGGGTTCGAGTCCCACTGCCGGCAGGACTTCAAAAAATGCGTAAATAAAGGAAAACGATGTTCCTTTATTTACGCATTTTTTATTTTTGGGATGAATTCCCGGCAAGTGAATAATAGACACTAAATATTGACGAAATGTTACGAAAAGCAGCCTATATGGTGTAAAAACGTAACAGATACAAGAAAATGTAACCAATGCCATAGTGCGTTATTTGAGCAATTATACCAAAATATAATTCGCACTTGTATTGAGAGTGCGTTAGTATGATAATAATTTTATATGTAAATACATTATTCTAAAATTTACGAAAAAGAGGAAAACACGTGAAAAGAAAATATCTTCTTGCGGTGGGGGCATTAACACTTTCCGCAACGCTTGCCTTTTCGTCACCGGATATAATACAGGCATCGGGAAAGGCCGACGTTGCTTCAGAAGTTGGGACCACATCGGAAGATGTTGAGAATTTAGAAAAAACAACGACAGGAACGGATTCTGCGGCCATGCAGACGGCTGAGCAGTCCGGAGAAGGCATCATTTCGGTGAACGGCGGCACAGCTGTTGCGGCTGCACCCGTGGATACGGCGGCTGGTTCCGTGCTTACCCCGGTAGCGGTGAATGCGGACGGCGTCGAAGAAGCTGTTGATACAACATCCGAAACAGGGGCAAAGGTCAATTCACAGACTGGCGATCCGTCATCTTCCGACCGGTCCGGACAGACTGATCCGACAGATGGATCGGACGGCAGTGCGGATGCAGAAGAGCCGGGGACGGGAGAAGGCACGAAAGGGCAAAAAACGGATGATTCCACAGGTGATTCTGCGGGAGAAGCTTCAGGCGATTCCGGAGAAGATTCCGGAAACCAGAGCACCGGAGGCGGAGATGAGAATACAAATCCTGCCAATGGCAGCGGATCCGATACACAGGATCCGAACCCGGCCAATGAAAGTGGATCGGAAACTCCCGACGCGTCTGAGGGCACAGACGCCGGCGATGTAACCGGTTCGAGTGTGCAGCCTGCCGCTGGCGGCACAGAACAGCGGGACCAGAACGAGCAGAAGGCGCAGGAAAACGGTACGGTCAAAGCATCCTCTGAAACAGAAGAAACGGGGACAGAGGAGGAGCCGGCGGTGATTCGCCGCGCGAGCGGATCCCGCGTCGTTACAACACCGGAAAAGATCGAGGATTATCATTTCTGGACGGTCGGTAAACGCTATGTTTTTGCCGTAAAGGACTGCAATATTCTGGAGGATAGAGAGGACAACGCGAGAGCGGTCGGCGTCATCCGGGAAAAGGGCGTTATGTACCTTCTGAAGCAGGTCGATGAAGACTGGCTCTATGTGGAATCCGGAAATGTCCGCGGTTTCATCAGAACAGTGAACGTTGTGAAGGACGAGGCTGCCGGGAAGGTCAGGGACGAGTATTACAGAAATGCTGATCTGGAGAATGACGAGCAGAAGGCTGCCTTTGACTGGACGCCTTACATGGCCGTTCCGTCGATCGATTACCGTGAGAACAGCGCCTATGCGTATTTCCGGGCTACAACGGATCAGACCGTTGTTCAGAAGGCTTACGCGATCGCCGGAGATCTCGGCGTTACGATCTACGAGGAGACAGATGGAAACAGCACGATCGTCGGACACATGAACGCCGGAGATCTGGGCTATGTTATTTCGGACCTGAATAATGGCTGGCTCTTCATCGAGTCCGGTGACGCCAGAGGCTTTGCTGCCAAGTCGCTCTTTACACTGGGCACGGATGCGGATAAAGCGGTAAAAGAAAAGGGCGAGTCCTTCTATACGCAGGCGGAGATGCTTCTGAAACCGGAGCAGAATAAAGCCTGCTATTATACCAAATTGAGTTACAAATCCGGTCGACCCGACGGTCTGATCGGTGAGTCCCTTGTTGAATATGCGTCTTCCTATATCGGCAATCCGTACATCTGGGGAGGCACGAGTCTGACCGACGGTGCGGACTGTTCCGGCTTTGTTCAGAGCATTTATCAGCAGTACGGCATTGAGCTTCCGCGTGTTGCCGAAGACCAGGCAATGGCCGGAACCGCGATTTCGCTCGATTACGCGGAGCCGGGGGATCTTGTGTTCTACAGGGATGAGAACGGCTATATTTATCATGTAGCCATTTATGCCGGTGAGGGAAAAACGGTCGAGGCGTACAGCCCGACGGAGGGTATCATCTCCGGCACCGTCAATGTGGATGCTGTGTGCTGGTGTGTACGCATCCTTCCGGAGGATGATATTCCGAACATTGTCAATAACGGGGATTCTGTTGTGATCTCCGCGAACGGAACGATCGGCGGCGCCTATACGTACGAGCGCTGGGATCGCACCTGGGCAGCCGGCACGAGGCAGAAAGCACTCAATGCGAAGTATGAAGGTTACGACGCGGAAGGCTTCGGCCGCATCGGCGATCGCTATGTGATCGCCTGCACAACGACCTTCGGACAGGTAGGCGATCTGATCGACTTTGTTCTCGCGGATGGTACGGTCATCAAGACGGTCGTCGGTGATATCAAGAACCAGAGCGATCCGGGATGTACGATCTGGGGACACATGAACGGTGAGAACGTCATCGAATTTATCGTTGACGGAAGTTCCTGGTATAAGGGACACGCAAATCCGGGAGCGGCGTCCTGTCATCCGGAGTGGGGCGGACTTACCGTCACACAGGCGGTCAACTACGGAAATATTCTGGGCTGATCACCCATCATTGTAAAAACGTATTTTCATGGGCTCTGCGGCTATGAACCGCAGAGCCTTTTGTGATGCATAAAATCTTCCGTGCAGGATTGTCTACGATACATAAGCGCTCCATGCAGGACGGCACATCTGCAATTTGACAGAAATCGCTTATTGTGTTTTGATAGAATACAAATCTACCAGAGGACGGAGCCGGTGCATGGTACACATTTTTCTGACTGAAATAAATAGCAGATTTTCCAGAGAGGATTCGATTCGGCTTGCGTGCGAGCGGGCTTTCCCCTCTAATCATAGACAGACGACGGAATGTAAATCCACGCACACACAGACGGCAGACGAAAGTGATCCTGGATCTGTTTTGGATGGCAGTGACCGATGGATAGTGGAAAAAACACCGCAGGGAAAGCCGTTTTTCCCTAATCACAGAGATGTGGACCTTTCGATCTCCGACAGCCGGGAGCTGTGGTGCATCGCTTTAGCGGACGGGCCGGTCGGCGTCGATCTGCAGAAGAAGGAAACGGCGCATGGCAGGGAAGGTACCGATGCGGACTGTCTTCGTCTGGCAAAGCGTTTTTTTCACCCGGAGGAATTGGCATGGATCGAAGAAGGCGAAGTGAGGGAGCGCTTCTTCCGGATCTGGTGTGCCAAGGAAGCCTATGTGAAAATGAAAGGTACGGGGATCGACGGAGACTTCGCGAAATTTTCCGTGCTGTCTGTGAAAGATGCGCATTTTCTTCCTGTTACCGTGCGGGAAGGTTATACCTGCTGCATTTGCACAGCGAAGCGGGAGGAGACCGGCGCCGACGTAACGTGGTTATCTTGAAACAGCCGGTGCTGCCGACATGACCGAATAAAGGCAGCAGGGGATGGCGTCTTGACGCGGATAGAATGTTTGACGCCCCGGATCGTGACACTCATGAGCCGGTTGGTGCTCCGGATCGTGACACCATTCAGAAAGGAGGAGTTAATCGAAATGACAGAAACTGCCGCTGAATCGAATATCCGGCTGATCGCTCTCGATCTGGACGGCACGACTTTATATGATGCCTACACGCTGAGCGAGGGAAATCGCGACGCGCTCGAAGCGGCTGCGCGGTCCGGAGTGATCGTTGCCGCAGCCAGCGGACGGACATTGACTTCGCTTCCCGAGCCGGTGATCCTCCTTCCGGCCTTTTCCTATGCGATCACCTCAAACGGTTCCGAGATCTGGAAGTTCCCGGAGAAGAAGGAAGGAAAAACAAAGGAAGAGATCCTCAAAGAGGCGGTTAAGATCCGGGCAAACAGCATGAGCAGGGAAAATGTCCGGGCTCTTTGGAATGTTGCGGAGAAATATACGTTCGGAGAAAAGCCGTGCGTGGTAGAAGTGTTTATTGACGGAAGAGCGTATTCGATCCCGGCGTATCTGGACGATCCTGTGAGCTTCGGGTCGGATGAGGCATATATACGCTACGTACAGGAAACAAGAACGCGGGTAGATGACATGGCCGAATTTATCGGGCGGAACGAAGATCACTTGAGCGCGTTTGATATTGTGGTCGGTGATCCGACTTTGAAAGAGCGGCTGCGTGAAGAGATCCGGCAATCGGTGCCGGATGTGTATGTGACGTCCTCCGTGAAATTCCGGCTCGAGACGGCGTCCGCGGAAGCCGGAAAGGAAGCGGCGCTCAGGCAGCTGGCGGAAGCTTTGGGAATATCGATCGGACAGTGCGCGGCCTTCGGGGACGCCGATAATGATGCCGGGATGCTGGCGGAAGCGGGCATCGGGATCGCGGTCGAGGGAGCAACGGTTTCCTGTCTCGACGTCGCTGATTACGTGACAAAATCGAACCGGGAGGATGGCGTTGCCTGGGCGATCCGTCACATTTTGCATATAGGTTAAGTGGAAGGGATACAGAAGATACATGGCGATCACTATGGAAATTGATCCGGAACAGATTTTGAAAGAAGCGGATGAACGTACCGTTCGCGAAAAGTTTATGCGGAAGGCGATCAAGCAGGCGAGAAAAGCGGAGGCTCTGATGGAGGTCCCGATCGGCTGCGTCATCGTCAAGGACGGCGAAGTGATCGCGAAAGGATATAACCGCCGCAATACAGACAGAAACACACTGTCCCACGCGGAGTTAAACGCGATCCGGAAGGCATCGAAGAAGCTCGGTGACTGGAGGCTGGAGGGCTGCACGATGTACGTGACGCTGGAACCCTGCCAGATGTGTGCCGGTGCGCTCGTACAGTCGAGGATCGACGAAGTCGTGATCGGCTGTATGAATCCGAAGGCGGGCTGTGCGGGATCCGTGATGAATCTGATGCAGGTTCCGAAATTCAATCATCAGGTGCGTATCACAAGGGGCGTCCTCGAAGAAGAGTGCAGTTCGATGCTCAGTACGTTTTTCAAAAAGCTGCGTCAAATGAAAAAAGAAAGTAAGCAGGCAGCGGAAAGTACAAATAAATAACAGTTTACTTTTCACATGCGGTGTGCTATATTATACCAGTATGATTTCAGCCCCGATTCAGGTCATGGATTCTCCGACCGGATCTTAATCGGAGGCGTTTTTTAAAACAAGGAGGAAATTGAAATGATTACAAAAGAGAAGAAACAGGAGCTCATCAGCAAATTCGCAAGAACAGAGGGAGATACAGGTTCTCCGGAAGTTCAGGTTGCTATTCTTACAGAGAGAATCGCAGAGCTCACAGAGCATCTGAAATCCAACAAGCAGGATCACCACAGCAGACGTGGTCTTCTGAAGATGGTTGGTAAGAGACGTGGTCTTCTTGACTACCTGAAAGAGAATGATATTGAGAGATACCGTTCCCTTATCGAGAAGTTAGGACTTCGTAAGTAATCAGGGTACACATTCAGGGCGGGTAGATCATCTATCCGCCCTGTGTTCGTGTCAAGGTAACGTCTGCCTTGAGACGATAAGATGATCAAAGACGAGAAGAAAAGAAGAATTAAGGAGAAAAAATGGAAGAAACCAAGACATTTTCCACCAAACTTGTCAATCCGTACAAGACCTATTCCATGGATCTTGCAGGCAGAAAACTTTCCGTTGATATCGGAAGAGTCGGTAAGCAGGCAAACGGATGCGCGCTGATCTCTTACGGAGATACCACACTCCTCTGTACAGCGACCGCTTCCAAAGAGCCGCGTGAAGGCATCGACTTCTTCCCGCTGTCTGTAGAGTTCGAAGAGAAGATGTACTCCGTAGGTAAGATCCCGGGAGGCTTCAACAAGAGAGAGGGCAAGGCATCCGAGCACTCTGTTCTGACATCCCGTGTCATCGACCGTCCGATGCGTCCGCTTTTCCCGAAGGATTACCGCAACGATGTAACCCTGAACAACATGGTTATGGCCGTTGATCCGGAGTGCAATCCGGAAGTTGTTGCCATGATCGGTTCCTCTCTCGCAACGACCATTTCCGATATCCCGTTTGACGGTCCGTGTGCCGCAACCCAGATCGGTATGATCGACGGCGAGCTGATCGTAAACCCGACACTGGCTCAGAACGCCGTATCCGATCTGCGTCTGACCGTTGCGTCCACCAGAGAGAAAGTTATCATGATCGAAGCCGGTGCCAATGAAGTTCCGGAAGCGAAGATGATCGAAGCGATC
>JAXJTA010000084.1:0-4756 GCA_036309825.1 Eubacterium sp.
TAATAATACTTATCCGTGCCCCAAAAAAGCACCGATGTCGGCCCTGTGGAACCGCATCGGTGCCTGCTTTCGTTTACGTCACACTGTTCCCTCGAGGATCACCTTTTACTTCTCCAACGCTTTTTTCAGTGCATCGACAACGATCTTCAGCGCTTTGACGCGCGCATACTTCTTATCATTCGATTCAAGGATATGCCACGGCGCAAATTCCGTGTTGGTCTTCTGAAGCATCTCGTTGACAGCGCCCTCGTACAGATCCCACTTATCCCGGTTTCTCCAGTCCTCATCCGTGATCTTCCAGCGCTTCTCCGGCGTATTCTGCCTGTCGGTAAAGCGCGCCAGCTGTGTCGCGTTGTCGATCTGCACCCAGAACTTAATGATCACCGCGCCGGCTTCACTCAATTCGTGCTCAAACTCATTGATCTCATTGTAAGCTCTCTGCCAGTCATTCTCACTGCAGAAGCCTTCCAGACGCTCTACCATCACGCGCCCGTACCAGGTTCTGTCAAAGATCGCGATGTGTCCCGTCTTCGGCAGCCTCGTCCAGAAGCGCCACAGATAATGTCTGGCCTTCTCATGCGGTTCCGGACTGGCGATCGGGAGAACCTCATATCCGCGCGGATCGAGCGCGCGGGTGATCCGCTTGATATTTCCGCCCTTTCCGGCAGCATCCCAGCCCTCGTACGCGATGATGACCGGAATCTTCTTCCTGTAAATGCGGTTATGCAATTCCTTCAGTTCGCCCTGGAGTGTTTCCAGTTCTTTCTTATATTCTTCATCGGAAAGTACCTTGTCGGCAAGTTCCACATCGGCGAGCTTCGGAATCGGCTCAAGCTTGAAAGGATTCTGCAGGATCGGCGCCGCGAGAGCTGCGTTTTTCAAAGCCGTCTCAATGCCCTGATTCAGGAACTGCAGCACCTGGAGCTGCGCCCACTTGCGGTCCTTTGCGTCAATGATATACCAGGGCGCGATCGACCGGTTCGTGTCCTCGAGAAAACGATCATATACATCGAGGCAGGTGTCGTAGTGCTTGTTCTCCCACTCGTCATCCTTGTTCACACGCCATGAGGTATCGCGGTCGGCTTCCAGTGCCTCCAGCCGTTTCTTCTGATCCTTTCTGCCTATCTGGAAGAAAAACTTCATGATCAGATAACCGTTGTCATGTAGCTGACGCTCTGTTGTGTTGATGCTGCCGATCCGCTGCTTGTATTCCTTCTCCGAGATCTCCCCTGCCAGGACACCGTTCGTAACTTCCTCCATCCAGTAGGTGTCAAAGAACGTGAACTTGCCCGCTTCCGGAATATCCTTCATATAGCGATACAAAAACGGATACCGCTTGTCTTCCGCCGTCGGCTCGGCAAGTGTACAAACGCGAAAGAATCTGGGATCGATATTGCGGATGACTTTACCGATCATGCCGCCCTTACCGGCAGCTCCCCATCCTTCGAAAATGACCATGACCGGAAGCTTCGCTTCCTTGATCTTCATCTGATATCCGGCGAAGCGCTCCTCCGCCGCCGCGATTTCCTTCTTCAGTTCTTCCTTATCAGGCTGCGCCGCCTTCACAAAATCTTTCAGCATTTCTTATTCCTCCCTTTCTGATTTATTACCCCGATTGCAGGTACACATCGAAAAAGCTGTCTGTTGATATAGCTGTGTACTACCCTTTCCATCTCTTATCTTTCCCGATGAACTGCCTTTCATAATGAAATATTTTACCACATTTCTAACTATTTTGCTTAATAAAAACACATTTCTGTCTATTTTAGGGTAACACTTATGGCAATGTGGGAAAACAAGCCTTTCATTTGGACACGATGGCGAGTTTGTCCGATGATTTTTAGTTTTTGGCGGACTATTATAATGGAAGTTGTTTATATGTTATTAGGAGGATATTATGGCATCTGCAATTGAAAATCTCGGCCATGCTGCCGAAAGAAAAGCGATTGGCGCAATGATTGACGGCCTTGTAAAGAGCCTGAAGAAAAAAGATAACGATGAACGTATTAAAGCCGAATTAAAGATCGTGGAGCTCGCTCAGAAGTTCTACGGCAAGGCATTCACTCCGGATAGAGTTGCGGCGGTAAAAAACGCGATCCAGAATCCGGACAGCCGCTGGATGACATTTATCAATAAGACGATCGATGAGATCGACCCGAACTTTGCAAAAATGACACTTCTGAACCTCGGTTACGAAGCATTCCTTCGCGGCACAAAAACGATCCGCGCAAACCGTGAGAAGTACAACTGCAACATTCCGTGGCTCATCCTCTTCGACCCGACTTCCGCCTGCAACCTGCACTGCACAGGCTGCTGGTCCGGTACATACGGCCACAAGAACAATCTGAGCTTCGAAGATATGGACAAGATCGTTACACAGGGTAAGGAACTCGGTGTATATCTCTATCTCATGACCGGCGGCGAACCGATGGTCCGCAAAAAAGATATTCTTCGCCTGATCGAGAAGCATCACGACTGCTACTTCGCAGCCTTCTCCAACTCGACCATGATCGATGAGGATCTCTGCAAAGAGCTGCAGCGCCTGGGCAACATGACCTTCCTTCTTTCCATCGAAGGAACACCGGACACCAACGATGCCCGCCGCGGTGAAGGTCACTATGCAGCTGTAATGAAAGCAATGGATCTTCTGAAAGCACACGGTATCCTGTTCGGTACTTCCATCAGCTACACCCGCGCGAATATCGAAGATGTTACCAGCGATGATTTCCTGCACCTCATCGAGGAAAAGGGAGCGAAGTTCGGCTTCTACTTCCATTACATGCCGGTCGGCAAAAACGCGGTACCGGAACTCATGCCGACTCCGGAGCAGCGTGAGTGGATGATCAATCGTATTCGCTATGTACGTTCCGACGAATGCAACATCGGCTTCTATCCGATGGATTTCCAGAACGACGGTGAGTTTGTAGGCGGATGTATCGCCGGTGGACGTAACTACTTCCACATTAACGCAAGCGGAGACGCAGAACCCTGCGTATTCATCCACTTCTCCAATACAAACATCCACGACAACTCCATCCTGGAGATGCTGCAGAGCCCGCTCTTCATGGCTTACCATGAGGGCCAGCCGTTCAACCGCAACCACCTCCGTCCGTGCCCGATGCTTGAGAACCCGAAACTCCTTCGTGAGATGGTTGAGAAGACCGGCGCACACGGAACAAACGAAGAGGCTGAGGAGACCGCTGAGCAGCTTTGCGACAAATGTGATGATTACGCTGCAGCATGGCAGCCGTACGCTGAGAAGATCTGGGCTGAGGAGACTCACAAGAAACCGGCTTACGAGAACTACACCAAAGAAAAACGTGAGAATCCGGAACTCGCTGCTTTCGAGCACGCAGAGTAATCAGCGACCTCTCGCTGCCGTCTGCCACACGTTTTAGAAAAAAATAAGAATCTCAAAAATACCGCCTGTGCTCTGCATTTTCAGAGCCGGCGGTATTTTTTCCCCTCGCCGCGCGGTTGCACCGCCCTTTCGAATATGATAGGGTAGATGCGGTACTGCAGTTCCTCTGCAGCGCAGCAATAAGGGAGAATATACAAATTATGCATATAATAAAAAAAGCCGCCGCACTCGCTGCGGCGCTCGTTCTGGGACTGTCGCTGGCAGCCTGCGGCAGGGAGGTCACCCGGGAATCCGATGCGTTCATGGATGCCGTAAAGGAAGCATACGCGACAACGCTCGGATCCGGTTATCCGGCTTACGAATACACAACCAACGCCTTCATGCGTGAAGGCAATATCATCTCTTACACTGATGAAAACTTCACCTCCGAAGTCGGTGTCGACGTCTCCGAATACAGCGGCACAATTGATTGGGAAGCCCTCAAAGCGCAGGGCTTTCAATTTGCCTTTATCCGCATCGGCTATCGCGGATACGGCGAAGACGGGACGCTGAACCTGGATCCTGCCTACACGGAGAACATTCAAAACGCGAAAGCAGCGGGCTTTGAGGTCGGCGTCTACTTCTTCGCGCAGGCGATCAATGAAGAAGAAGCTGCAGAAGAAGCCGCCTTTGTACTGGAACAATTAGGAGATACCGAACTCGATCTGCCGATCGTCTATGACCCGGAAAATATCGAGGGAACCGAAGCCCGCACCGACGGTTTGACACGCGAGCAGTTCACCGCCAACACCGCCGCCTTCTGTAAGGCGATCACCGATGCAGGCTACGATACGGCTTTCTATTGCAATCTCACCTGGCAGACGCTCCATCTGAATCTCTCGCAGCTGGCCGATTACCCGATCTGGTATGCCGACTCCTCCGAAAAGCCCCAGACGCCCGACATGTTCGAGTTCTGGCAGTACGCCGAATCCGTCACCCTCGACGGCATCGAAGGATCCTTCGATCTCAACATCCGCCTGATTCCCAACGAATAATCACAGAAAATTATTGGGAAGTTATTCGATGATGTATGCAGCGGATCGGCAGAACGCTCCTCGCAGCGACATTTGGACTGAACCGGCGGACAAAGGAATGAATGCCCGAAGGATAACCAACGCAAAGACGCTCTCGCTCTACTCGGACTCGCAGCGGCACATAATGCACCAGAATACGGTGCATAAGTGCCGGCGGCCTCCTAAGCTTTGCTTATTGGTTATCCTTCGGGCATTCCCCCATCGTTCGCTGTATCTATCTGCACTTCCCCTGCAGCTCATCCAGTGTGTTTCCGTACGGCGGCAGGAAGTCCCGCACAAAGTCCGCGACCTCGGGCAGTTCCTTCGCCATCTTGTCCACGGA
>JAXJTA010000085.1:0-2052 GCA_036309825.1 Eubacterium sp.
ATCAAAGGCGTGACGAAAGATGCCAGATTTCGTAAAGGACATATTGTGACAGAAGAGGATATTCCGGCGATCCTCGCGGCAAAGCAGAATCATCCGAATATCATGCGCAAGATCCGCATGCTGCAGGAAGAAGCCGAGAAAAACGAGAAGCTTCGCCCGTGGCTTCCGCATTTCGATAAGCTGGCAAACGCGGAGAAGAGAAATGCCATTATCTATGACATGATGCTCGCTTCGATCGCTTATACGAAGGAGACCGATCCGGTGAAGAAGGATCAGCTTCTCGATGAGATCCTGCTCTACAACGAGAAGGACTTTGATATCGCGAAGGCGGCTTACTTCGATATCAATCCGGTTACGGAGACCGGTATCGGAAGCTGCATGTTCCCGTATCATGAGATCAAACGTGAAATTCATAATATCAGACATCCGGAAGATCCCGACAACAATGTGATCTCCTCCGGCGTAGAAGCTTTCGGATGGCTCTGGTTATAAGGAGTGAAGGACATGGAAAATACGAAAAATGTGGAAACTCCCCTGATCGAGATAAAGAATTGCACGATGGAGTTTCCCGGTGTAAAGGCTCTGGATAATGTAAACTTTACCCTTCGTTCCGGCGAGTGCCACGCACTCGTCGGCGAGAACGGCGCGGGTAAATCGACCTTGTCCAAGTGCATCACCGGTGAGAACCGGATGACGAGCGGCGAACTGTATGTAAAAGGTGAGCCGATCAAGATTGCCTCCTGGGGCATCCATGAGTCGCAGAAACGCGGCATCGATATCGTTCATCAGGAATTCACCCTCATGAATGATATGACCGGTGTCGAGAATATTTTTGTCGGCCGCTATCTTCGGAAAAACGGCTTCATCGACTGGAAGGCCATGGACAAAAAGGCAGCGGAGCTGATGGAGATGCTTCAGGTCGATGTCGATCTGAAAGTACCGGTCAAACGTCTGCGTACAGCCGAGAAACAGATCGTTCAGCTGGCGAAGGCGCTGCTGGATGAGCCGCAGATCCTCATTTTCGATGAGCTGACAGCTGTACTGCAGGAAAAGGATATCAACAATATCTATCGAATCATCGATATTCTGAAGAAGAAGGGAATCGGCATCATCTACATCTCGCATCGTCTGAATGAAGTTTTTGACTGCTGCGATTCCTACACTGTTCTCTGCGACGGTCGTTACATCGATAGCGGATTTGTAAAAGATATTGATCATGACGGACTTGTCAGCAAGATCATCGGACGAGAACTGACAAACATCTATCCGCCGGTCAATACCGAGCTCGGCGATGTGGTTCTGGAAACCGTGGATCTGACGGCGAAGAACAACATGTTCCGCGACATCAATATTAAGGTTCGCGCCGGCGAGGTAGTCGGCATTGCGGGACTGGTCGGCACCGGTAAGACCGAGCTGATCCAGGCGATCTACGGCAACTATCCGGTTTCAAAAGGCGAGGTTCGGGTAAACGGTAAAGATGTCAATCGGGAATCCACGAACAAGAGGATCCGGAACGGACTGGGACTCGTGCCGGATGAGCGAAGAACTTTAGGCCTCATTACCAAATTCAACATCAACGAGAATACGATCCTTCCGTCGCTGAATAAGTTCCGGAAGATGGGAATCTTCCAGGATCATCAGAAAGAGCTGAAAGCGGCGTACGATACGAACGAGAAGCTGAAATTGAAGTATGAATCCCTCTGGAATCCGGTATCCAAGCTGTCCGGAGGTAATCAGCAGAAGATCGTCATCGCCAAATGGATTCTCCGCGATACGGAGATCTTCCTGATGGATGAACCGACGAGAGGTATCGATATCGGCGCGAAATTTGAGATCTACAATCTGATCCATGAATTGACGAAACAGAACAAGGCAGTTCTTCTGGTTTCGCCGGAGATGGATGAATTGATCGGCCTTGCCAACAGGATCTACATCATGTATGAGGGATCCATCATGGACGAGGTCGAGGGTGAACGCAAGACCCAGGAAGTAATCATTAACAGCCTGTTAGGAGGAAGTGGAAAATGAGTGACTACGCAGAAAAGTCTAAAA
>JAXJTA010000086.1:0-4397 GCA_036309825.1 Eubacterium sp.
CTGATGAATATGCAGTACGCGATCGAAGGCGGCAAGGTATACGTCCTCGAGGCAAACCCGCGTGCTTCCCGTACCGTTCCGCTGGTATCCAAGGTCTGCGGAATCCAGATGGTACCGGTCGCAACCGACATCATCACCAGCGATCTCACCGGCAGAAAATCTCCGGTTGCCGACCTCAATGCGGCGAACCGCGTGATCCCGTACTACGGCGTAAAGGAAGCTGTCTTCCCGTTCAACATGTTCCCGGAGGTCGATCCGCTTCTCGGACCGGAAATGCGTTCCACAGGTGAAGTTCTGGGCATCTCCCACTCCACCGGCGGCGCGTTCTACAAGGCACAGGAGGGCGCAAAATCCGAGCTTCCGCTTACGGGTACCGTACTGATCTCCGTAAACAGCAAGGACAAACCGGAGGCAGCTGCTCTGGCACAGAAATTCGTTGAGTGCGGCTTCAAGGTAATCGCTACAGGACGCACCTACGACCTGATCCGCGAAGCAGGCATCCCGGCAGAGAAGGTCAACAAGCTGTACGAAGGCCGTCCGAATATCCTGGATATGATGAAAAACGGCGATATCCAGCTGATCGTCAACTCTCCGTCCGGCAAGGATTCGTCCTTCGACGACAGCTACCTGCGCAAGAACGCGATCAAGCTTCGTATCCCGTACATGACGACCATGACAGCAGCCTTCGCTGCAGCCGACGGTATCCGCCACGTCAATAAGCATGGCAGCAACACCGTGAAGTCACTGCAGGAATGGCACGCAATGATTAAGTAAGTAACCACATAAAAGCGCGTACAGGCGCGAGATGTCCTCTGGCTCCGTTTCCCTCGTGACTTGAAATCTATGAAGAATTTCATAGTTTACGTAGTCACTCAGTCCAAATGTCGCTGCGAGGACAATCTCGCGCCTGTATTGCTATCACAATAACCCACAATTTGCAAAAATAAAAGGACTACCCAAATGCATAGAGCGCAAGCGTCTTTGCTTTGGGGTAGTCCTTTTTGTATTGTCAGCTGGATTAGAGCCGATCGTTCTATAAGCAGTTTCGCGCTAATATGGTCACACTCAGATCAAACGGAGTCTCCGGCTCTGTCAGAAGTACAGTACGCCCGGATCGAAGTCTCCTGTATTTTTCACACCGGTGTACATCATCAGCTCGGAGAGCTGCTCATTCGTGCGTTCATTCTCGCCGACATCATCAAATTCATCGAATGAAATTTGTTCTTGCCGCGTACTCGGATTCCGGGTAGGCGATTCCCGCGGACTTGCCCGCCTCAATACACTTCAAAACCCATGCCATGTTTCTTCCGATATTGCGCATGGTCTGCATTCCCTCTTCGTCCTCGACAACTTCGCCCGGGAGTCTTCCGTGAGCCAGGTTCCAGTAAGTCGAAGAGATCACCGGCATCTCGGTGATTCCGAAATATTTCTGCAGCGGTTCCAGGGCAGCGGATGTGCCGCCTCTTCTCGCGACCGCAACAGCGGCAGCCGGTTTATATCGGAATGCATCGCTGCTCGAATAGAATGCGCGATCCAGAAGGCTCAGAATTCTGCCGCTCGGGTGTGCGTAGTAGACCGGCGTACCGAATACGAATCCGTCCGCCTCTTTTGCCTTCGCGATAAATTCATTCGCATAATCATCGGTAAAAACGCAGCCCTCTTCGGTACATCTTCCGCAGCCGATGCAATCGCGCACGTTCTTTGGCCCCATCTGGAAGATCTCGTAGTCGATCCCCTCTTTTTTCAGCTGCTCACCGATCTCGGTGAGCGCCATATTTGTATTGCCGTTTGCCTTCGGGCTTCCGTTTAACATTAATACTTTCATGTTGTAATTCCTCTCTGATCAAATTTTAGATATAGCGTACTCGAAACGCTGTCGCATGTCAACCGGGACCCCCACCTAAACCGGTATCCATAATACCAATCACCGCTTCCATCGCTATCTCCTCAAAAATCTTGAAAGATTTTCGAAATTTTCCATGCAGATTGTACAAATATTAGTTTCCGAATTGCAGAAAATAAGGTAAAATAGACTGTATGAGGGCTCCGTTTTTTTCCGGAGCTGACAGCGAACAACACCATACGATAGGGAGATTTTTATGGCACACAGAGACATGAAAGACTGGAAAATCGGTGATCCCGAGATCAACGAAAACGACTATTGGCAGGAACCCGACTATAAGGCCGAGGATCCCGAGAAAGAAAAGCTGGTTCTGCAGCTTGCGACCAAGATCACGGACCGTATTCCGAAAAAGCTGAAGAAATCCATGAATAATAAGGATCCGGAATACTGGATGCTGGATCACATTCTGACGAAAGAACAGGTAAAGTTCATCCTTACCGCGTTCCCGAAGCTCAGAGTTCCGTATTCCATTCCGGAGATCGCGCAGCGCGTCGGCAAATCCGTAGAATCCACTACGAAGATGATCGAAGATCTGCGCTTTATCGGTATTATCGAGCAGAACCGCTCCATGGATCCGGATCATCACAAGCAGTATGAGCTGCCTATCTTTGTGCCCGGTTCCGCGGAGTTCATGATGGAGTCCCAGGTAATGACCGATCAGCATCCGGAACTTGCCACCTTCTTCAACCTGATGACGCAGCTGCCGCTGGCAGGTCTGACACAGATGATCCCGCCGGGAGGTGCCGGCCTTGCCATGCACGTTATCCCCGTTGAAAAAGCGATCAGCATGAACAACGAAGCGATCGATGTGGAGCACCTGTCCCGCTGGATCGATATGTACGACAAATACGGTATTTCCGAGTGCTCCTGCCGTAAACAGCAGACGATGCGCGGCGAGGGTGCCGGCCAGATCCGCGGCAATTACTGCATCGGAATGGGCGATATGGCCGAGTACATGAATGACCGCGGCATCGGCCATTACGTATCCAAGGAAGAAGTTTACGAGATCCTTGAGCGCGCGGAACGTCACGGCTATGTGCACCAGATCACAAACATCGACGGTGCCGGCAAGATCGTTGCGATCTGTAACTGCGCACCGGGTGTCTGCAACGCGCTCCGCGTATCCCAGCTGTACAATACACCGAACACCTCCGCTTCCGCTTACCGCGCACACGTTGATACCGAGAAGTGCGTAGCCTGTGGCAAATGCGTGGAAGTCTGTCCGGTCGGCGCTGCCCGCCTCGGTCAGAAGCTCTGCCACAAGAACGGTACTCCGTTCACCTATCCGAAGGCCGAACTTCCGAACGGAACCAAGTGGGGCCCGGAGAAATGGAATTACAACTATCGTGAAGATGCCAAGCTCAACGTATACGATACAGGTACCGCTCCGTGCAAGACAGCATGTCCGGTTCACCTCTCCGTTCAGGGCTACATCAAGATGGCTTCCGAAGGCCGCTTCGAGGAGGCATTAAAGCTCATCAAGCAGGACAACCCGCTTCCGATGATCTGCGGTTCCATCTGCAACAAGCGCTGTGAGGATGCCTGCACGAGAGGCACGATCGATCAGCCGCTGGCGATCGATGAGATCAAGAAATTCATCGCCTCCCTTGATATGAAGAAAGAGACCCGCTATGTACCGCTCTGCGAGAAGCACGACGGCGGCATGTGGGGAGACGAATTCAAGGTAGCCGTAATCGGCGGCGGCCCGGCAGGACTGGCAGCAGCTTACTTCCTTCGTCTGGACGGCTATCCGGTTACCGTATTCGAGCGGGAAAAACGTGCCGGCGGCATGATGCTGAACGGCATCCCGTCCTACCGTCTGGAGAAAGACGTCGTACAGTCTGAGATCGATGTGATCGAAGCAATGGGCGTTGAATTCAAATATGGCGTAAATGTCGGTGAAGATATCACCATCCAGCAGCTCCGCGACCAGGGATACAAAGCCTTCTTCCTGGCGATCGGTATGCAGGGCGGACGCCTCGCCGGTGTTCCGGGTGAGGACGCCGAGGGCGTACAGACCGGCGTTGACTTCCTGCGCAAGATCAACAACGATCATTCTATCCGTCTGAACGGCGAGACCGTTGTTATCGGCGGCGGTAATGTTGCCGTAGACGTAGCCCGCACGGCTGTCAGAGCTGGCGCTTCCAAGGTTACCATGCTCTGCCTCGAGGGCGCAGACGAGATGCCGGCTGCCAAGTATGAGGTAGATGAGGCGAAGGAAGAAGATATCATCGTCATGAACGGCTGGGGACCGAAGGAAGTTCTTGTTGAGAACGGCCATGTAAGCGCTGTTGTCTTCAAGAAATGTACACAGGTCAAGGATGCCGACGGACGCTTCAACCCGCAGTATGACGAGAATGAACTGATCACCGTTCCGGCAGAGAATCTTCTTCTCTCTATCGGTCAGTCCGTTGACTGGGGCAAACTTCTGGAAGGAACCGCTGTTGAGCTAAATCGCAACGGCACCGTGAAGGCAGATCTCCTTACTCTGCAG
>JAXJTA010000087.1:0-5048 GCA_036309825.1 Eubacterium sp.
GCATGAAGTTCGCCTTCGGGCGGTAGACCTTCACGGTATCCCAGGAACTCAGTTCCCTGTACAGGCGGTCTCTCTCGGTATCGATGAGAGCGGTCGTTTTCTCAATGTATTCGGTATCGCGGAACATCAGGCAGCCGGCGATTTCGGCAAGGGAGCTGATCGACCACGGGTTCTGGTGCGTATTGATCGAGCGGATCAGGTCGTCATTGCCGGTAACGGCGTAGCCCAGGCGAAGGCCGGGAGCGGCAAAGAACTTGGAGGTGCCGCGCAGCACGACGAGGTTGGAATAGTAATTCGTCAGCGGAACGGAAGAGATCTTCTCGTTCGGATGCGTGAATTCCACGTAGGTCTCATCGACCATGACGAAGATGCCGTGTTCCATGCAGGCATCGAGGATGCGGCGCATGGCGCTTCTCGGGATCGCAGTGGAGGTCGGATTGTTCGGATTGCAGAGAACAAGCATATCGATGCTGTCGTTCAGATGGCTGCAAAAATCCGCGGTGTCCATCTCGAAGTTTTTCTCCTCGCGAAGCGGATAGTAGAGCGTGTGGCCGCCGCAGAGGGAGATCTCCCTTTCGTATTCGGAATAGGACGGTCCGAGGATCATCGCCTTCTTCGGCGTGATCGACTGGATGACCAGCGAGATCAGCTCGGTCGAGCCGTTTCCGACAATGACATTGCTAAAGTCACAGCCTGCGTAATCGGCGATCGTTTTTCTTAAGTTTTTGTACTCGCGGTCCGGATAGGTGGAGATCGCGTCCAGCTGGTCTGCCAGGGAAGTGCGAAGCTTCCCGGAAATGCCGAGCGGGTTGATGTTGGCGGAAAAACTGGTGATATCCTCCTTGCGGATATGATAGATCTCTTCGATCTTTTCCAGATCACTTCCGTGGAAATGATCCTTGTGATTTAACTGTAATTCACTCATAGGGAACCTCCCGAAGTCGGTCGTTGCACCGATGTTTTATGTGGTGTATACTTGATTTTGTATAAGGGTTTTTATACCCCTACGCCTGATAACTCATGACAAGTGTAAGGCGCGGGGGCTGATTTCGTCAAGTTAAAGATCAGGGGAATATAGATGAAACAAAAGGGAATGATCGAAACGGGGTTTGTGTATGACCTTCCGAAAATGCTGTTGTCGGAAACGGAATTTTCCTTCGTGATTCCGGCGGGAGAGCAGCGGAAGGCATCCTTTCATATTTCGGCCGACAACGGGAGCGTTGTAACGGCGCAGCTGCACAGCGACTGTCACCGTGTGATCCTGGCGCAGGATGAAGTATCCGGCACGGATTCGGAAGTCCTCTTCGGCATCGATACGACAGGTCTTCGGGAGGGAGATACCGTCTCGGGGAATATTCTGATCAGCAGCAATCTGTCCGAGACCGCGGTACCCGTCAGAGCGGAGATCGCCGCGGCGGGAGAGGATGCGTTCGATCCGGAGGTGAAGTCACTGGAGGATTTCGCCAATGTCTGCCAGAAGGATCTGCGGGAAGGCTTCCATCTGTTTACCAATCCGAATTTCAGACGGCTCCTCGGGGGCAAGAACCGGAAATATCTGGCTCTTTATCAGGGGATGTCGCACAATCCGGTGACCTATCAGCATCTGGAGGAATTCCTCGTAACTACGGAGAAGAAGGAGCCGATCACGCTTTCTCTGGATAAACAGGAAAAAGCGGTCTATGAGCTCGGTGCTTCCCAGTCGGACACGCTGTATATCTACCGCAATACCTGGGGATATGTCCGTCTCGAAGTGGAGACCGAGGGCGATTTCCTCGAGGTCGAGAAGAAAGTAATTACCACCGATGATTTCATCGGCAAGGTCTACGGCCTGGAATATATACTGCACAAGGACAGGATGGGAGCCGGAAGAAATTTCGGCCGCATCCGTATTCGCAGCGTTCACCAGTCGCTGGAATTCGATGTTGAGGCGACCACGGGGCAGAATGCCGAGATCACGCCGGCAGCCGTCAGAAGCCGCCGCATTTCCTGGCTGCTCCGGGATTACTTAAAGCTTCAGCTGCACACCCTGGACTACCGTACCTGGATCGACTCCGCGGCAATGACCGTGCAGGAGATGCTCGATGACGATCCGGAGGATATCACGGCGATCCTCTACATGGCCTTCCTACACTATTCGAGGGAGGACAGCGCGGCTGCGATCGAGACACTCTGGCCGTTAAAAAACGGAGATCTGAAGCCCGAAGGTCCGGAGGAGAGAGGTGCCTACCTGTGGCTTGCCAAGGCCGTCGGCCTCCTTCCGCACGAGAAGCAGATCATCCTGCCGCAGCTCCGCCGCTATCTCCGCGCGAAGCCGGACAGCTATACGCTTCTGCATCTGATCCTTCAGGAGACTGACAGGGATCACATGACACCGGCCGATCTGCTGGCGTTCTATGAGGAATGCTTTAACGCGGGCTGCACCAGTCCGTTCCTGTACCTGGATGCCTGGAATCTGCTCGCCGGTGAGGAAGCGCTTCTCCGCAGAGTTTCTTCATTTACGATCGCCGTTCTTTCCTTCGGCTGGAAAAACGGTCTGCTCACGGAAGGTCTTGCCATGCGCTGCGCCTTCCTGTCCGCCAATAATAAGACCTTCAGCCGTTCGGTCTACAGGCTTCTTGCGGGAAGCTACGAGAAGTTTCCGAACGATGAGATTCTGGAAGCGGTCTGCAAGCTTTTGATCAAGGGCGATCCGACAAGCCCGGAGTGCTATCCGTGGTTCGCGAAGGCTGTTGAGAGAGATATCCGCATCACCCGTCTGTATGAATATTTCATGGAGACCTATGATGCACCGGCATCCGAAGAGATCCCGCTTCCGGTCCGCATGTATTTTGCGACCAATGATACGATCGGCGAGAGGAAGAAGGCTCTGCTCTACGCAAGCATCGTTCTGCATAAAAAGGAGGATGAAACCTCCTACATGAACTACTCCAGGAACATCCGCGCATTCACCGCGGAGGCTCTTCACAGGGGACGCATCGATGAGAATCTCGCGATCCTCTACCGGGAGTATATCAACGGAAAAGAATCGAAGGAAACGGCAGCACTGCTGGCACGTGTCCTTTTTGCGGCAAAATTGACGGTGAAGGATCGAAGGATCCGTCAGGTCGTTGTCTGCCACCAGGCGCTGGCGGAGGAACAGATCTACCGCGTCAATGACGGCATTGCCTATCCGAGGATCTATTCCGCGGATGCCTGCATCCTTCTCGAGGATGACAGGCACAGAAGATTTGCCTCGACCGTACCCTTTACGCTGGAGAAGCTGATGGACCGCTCAAGCCAGGCACGGCACTGCGCCGATATGGACGCCGCCGACGCGGGAGTTCTTCTCTACCTGTGCAAGGAAAAAGCCTTCCAGATGGAAGTGAGTGAGCACAACCTCCCGATCTACCGCATGGCGGCAGAAAAGGAAGCCTTTACCCCGGAGTACCGGAATATCCTGCGCCGGAAGATCCTGGAATTTGATCTGGCGCACCCGGAGATCGAACTGCTTCCGGAACTTTTCAGCGAGGATGCGATCGATGCTTACGCGGCGGCCGACAAGGCACAGACGGCAGCGCTTCTGATCCGTGAGGCTCGATTTGAGGACGCCTTCCGCGTTGTCTCCCAATACGGATACGAGGGTGTTGCGCCGGAGCTTTTGCTTCGCTGCGCAAGCCGCCTCATACTGGCGAAGGAAAAAACGGATGACGAGGAGCTTCTCTGCCTGGCGGAATACGTTTTTGCAAACGGAAAATACGATGATGTGCTGCTGACATATCTGCGCGATCATTATAAGGGCTCGGTCAGAAACCTCTGCCGTCTGTGGGAGAAGGTCAGAGATTTCAAGATCGAGAGCCGGAGCCTCGAGGAGAGGATCATGCTGCAGTCCGTTGTGACGAAGCAGTTTCCGGATCACGAGGCGGAGATCCTTCGGAGCTTTCTGAGCCGCGAGGGCAAGGTGCAGACCGCGGCGATCTTCCTGTCCTACCTTGCCTCTTATTATTTCCTCGGGCAGCGGCAGACAGACGGATCGGTCTTCGGCCTGATCGAAAAGGAACTGACCGAAGGACGGTTGAAGGAAACGGTCTGCAAGCTGGCCCTGCTGAAGCATTACAGTGAGATCGGCACGTTGACGGAGGCACAGAACCTACTTACGAAGCAGCTCCTGAAGGAAATGGACCGTCAGGGACTTCGCTTTGAGTTCTATAAGAATCTGCCGGCGGAGCTGATCCAGGCTTATCAGATCGAGGACAAGATCTTCATCGAGGAGCAGTACCGGCCGGACAGCCGCGTGATCCTGCATTATCGGCTTACCGAGCAGGACAGCGAACCGGGCGAGTGGGTCAGCGAGCCGATGAAGAATGTATATCAGGGAATTTTCGGCAAGGAGTTCCTTCTGTTCTACGGAGAGACTCTTACCTATTATCTGAGTGTACTGACGGACGGCACGATCAGAAATACGGACAGCTACCAGCTGTCGCTGGTGGATATGGATACCCGGGGAACGACGCGTTACAAGCTGCTGAACCGCATGCTCGAGGCAGCGGACGGCGGCAGCAGAGGCGAGCTGCAGCGGGCGGTCGAGCTGTATCGTAAGCAGGAAGCACTTGTGGACAAGTTCCTGCATCTGTGCGAGTAGGAGGCGGCAAATGGGAGTACGTAATCTGACGGTCGGGATCGATCTGGGGAGGGAACAGCCTCAGCTGTGTTATTATGAGGCATCCTCGGACAAGACGATCACCGCGCCGATGAAAATAGGAAATGAAAATGTGTCCTTCGGGGAGATCCTCGAGGAGATTGAGCTGATGAACAGCAATCCGACCAGTGACCTGACGGTGGCGGAGGAGCAGAACCGCAGGCTCAGCGGGGAGATCGCCGATGTGCTGCTGCGCTCGATGAAGACGCTCGGCATTAAGGAGCCGAAGGAGGAAGTCGCGGGGATCGTGATCACCGTTCCGAAGTTGACGAAGCCGTATGTTTCTCTGATCCGTTCCGTCTACGAACGCGTCGGGATCGAGCATGGCAGAGGCTATCTGCAGGACTACAACGAAAGTTTTTATTACCATACC